>CAMVGI010000099.1 GCA_947166955.1 uncultured Clostridia bacterium
GCAAGGCGGGCGACACGCAGACGCTCGACGCGGGACTCGGCGGACTGCTCTCGCGTTACCGCGAACTGGGCAAGCGCCTCGCGCCGATCGTGGAGCCGGATCGTCCGTCGGAGGAGACGCTCCCGCCGATCTCGGAGACCCAACTCAAGGAAACCTACCGCATGATCCGCTCGCTGCTGGACGATTTCGAATACGACCGCGCGGCGGGCATGATCGACTCCCTGTGCTCGTACCGCCTGCCGGACGACGAGCGCGCGCGCTGCGAGAGCATGAAGCGCGCGGCCGAAAACATCGATTGGGACGAGATCGGCGATCTGCTGCCGTGAGGCAGCTTCTTCCCCGACGCGTAAAAGGAGGCCGACATGTGGAATTACAGTTACGTGATCCCCAGCTTTCTCGTCATGCTGGTGCTGCTCACGCACTATTTTATGACGCCGCGGCTGAACACCAAGCTCAACCGCTCGTTTCTCTCCATCATTGTCGCCGATTTCCTGACGCTGCTCGCCGACCTCGTCGCCACCCGCGCGGATGAACTGTACCGCACGTTTTCCGTTCCGCCGCTCTATCTCCTCAACCTCGCGTTTTTCGTCTGTTATCTGGCGCGCGCGTTCCTGTTCTTCCGCTTCACGCTGGACGTGCTGCGTTCTCAGGGCGTCCGCCTCCCCCGCAGGCCGGTGCTGCACCTCGGCGTGTTCCTTCTCTCCGAGGCGGTCGTGCTTTCGAGCGTCTTCACCGGCGCGGTGTTTCACATCGACGGCGTCATCGGCTATCAGCGCGGGCCGCTCTATCTCGTCGTCTACGTCTGCTGGCTCTATTACATCGCGCTCGCGGTGTATCTGCTGGACAAGCACTCCGCGCGCATCGACCGCTTCTCCTACGTCGGCGCGCTGAGCTACAACATCGTGCTGTTCATCGGAAACTTCGTCCGCATCATGATGCCGCGCCTCCTTATCATGAGCACGTTCTGCCAGTTGGCGCTGCTGATCATCTACCTCGCGTTTGAAAATCCCGACCTCTACCTTGCCAACCGGCGCATCGCCTTCAGCATGCGCGCGTTCCGCGCGGAAATGAACGACTGCGTCGGAAACCGTCCCTATCGCGTGCTGGCCTTCGTCATTCAGGACTACGTCGACACCCGCGAGCTTTACGGCGGGCTGCAGATGGATCGCGGCGTGGATATGATCGCGGCGTTCCTGACGCAGACCTATCCGGAATATCAGGTGTTCTACCTGCGCAACGGCTGCTTTGCCGTGCTGGGCGACGAGCATATGCCGTGGGAGAAGATGCGCGCCTACATCGCCAAACGGTTCCAATCTCCGTGGAAGGCCGCGGACGCGGAGCTGCACCTCGACGCCGCGTTCGTGCAGGTCGGCTCGGACGCGCAGATCGACAACGCCGACAAGGCCGTCGACATCATCGTCGACGCGATGCGCTACGCCTCGACCGCCAAGGAGAGCCTGATCGACCTCGACCGCAACCATGAGCCGGACCATCAGGCCGACGTCAAGCGCGCGCTGGAACAGGCGCTTGAAAACGACCGGCTGGAGATCTACCTCCAGCCGCTGGTCGACGGCAAAACGAGAAAGCCCGTCGGCGCGGAGGTGCTTACGCGCATTCGCGACGCGGACGGACGCATCATCCCGCCGAGCCTGTTCGTCCCTATCGCGGAGAAAAACGGCAAGGTCGGCCTCATGGGCGAGAAGACGATGGAGCAGGTCTGCCGTTTCCTGCGCGCGCACGACCTCGGCTCGATGGGGCTTTCGTGGGTCAATATCAACCTCTCTCCCATCCAGTGCATGCAGCGCGACCTGAGCGAGCGGTTCCTCGCCATTCTCTCCGCGAACGGCGTCTCGCCGGAGTCCGTCCGGCTGGAGATCGACGAGCGTGCGGTGGGCGGCTCCCCGCTGCTGGAGGAGCACATCCAAACGCTGCACGAAAGCGGTTTCCTTTTCTCGCTCGACAACTACGGCAGCGGTTTTTCGAGCCTCAGCCGCTTCAAGCGCTACCCCTTCGCCAACATCAAGCTCGGCATGGAGACCGTGCTGGACTACTACCACGATCAGGACCAGATGCTTCCCGACATCGTGCAGGCCTTCAAAAAGATGGGCTACACCGTCACGGCGGAGGGCGTGGAGTCGGAGGAGGTGGCGGAGGCCATGACCGCCATCGGCTGCGACTATTTGCAGGGCTTCTATTTCTCCAAGCCCCTGTCCACCGATGACTTCGTGCAAAAATACGCGCAAAACGCGTGAGCGGCGGCTGTTTGCGGAGCAGGCTGCCGCACGGCTGTCGTCAAAAAAGCGAGCGGCGGGTATGGGACCCGCCGCTCGCTTTTTCGTCCGGAGGCTTTTTCCGTCACTCGCCCACGCCGCCGCGCAGCACCTTGCCGAGATTCCAAACATAGGCCGCCTTGCGCGCGGCCTCCGCGCGCTCGTCCGGCGTCGCGAACGAAAAATGCGCGGTCTGCGCGCCGCAGTCCATGCACATGGCGTACCAGCACCAGCCGTTCTCCTCCTCCAGCAGGCCCGCGCCGCCGCAATAGGGGCAGTCCTGCAGGGGGTTCGCTTCGTAAATATCCATGGTTTCTTCTCCTTTTCCGCCGCGGGGCGCGCCCTCCGGCGACTTTCAACGTCAATAAGCATACGCCCATCCGCCGGAAAATGCAAGCGCAACGCGCAGCATTTGACTTTTCGGCGCGCATGGGGTAAACTCTGTAGTTGATACAGAGTTTTACGGAGCTTTGATTGTGAGGGCGCCATGAAGATCAACGAGCTTGCCAGCATCAGCCACGTCAATTCCGAGACGATCCGCATGTACCGGAACAAGGGGCTGCTCTTCCCGCGGCGGAACGAAAACGGCTACTTCGAGTACTCCGGAGACGATCTGCAAAACCTGCTCTACATCCGCAAGCTGCGCGGGCTGAACCTCTCGCTGGGCACCATCGCCTACACCTACGACCACGAGGACGTGGACGACATCGTTTCGGGCTTTCAGCGGGAGTACGACAGTCTGAGCGCGCAGATCGAAGAGCTGTGCCGCCAGCGGTTCATGCTGCAGGTCACGCTGGAGCATTACCAATCCTACCGCGAGAACCTGCGGGGCGTCATGCCCGTGCCCGTGGCGGACGACCGCTGCGACATCCCGTTCGACGAGCCGCGCGCCAGACAGGCGCTCGACGAATGGCTGAACAACATCGACCTCTTTACGCAGGGACTGCGCATCCCCGAGGAGTATCTGCGCGCAAAAACGCTGCCGGAACGCGTGCCGGTGCGCCTCACGCTCGGCACTTACCTGCCCATTCTCGAAGCGCACGGCGTCGCGGTGCCGGAAAGCGCGATGCGCCTGCCCCGCGGGCTGTACCTCGCCGCCGTGGCGGAACGCAGGGGCGACGCCATCGACAGCCGTCCGCTGCGCGAGATCCTCGATTACGCCCGCGCCCATTCCTACACGCCCACGGGCGAATCGACCGCCTTTTTGTTCCGCGTCAGCCACACGCCGGAGGGCGCGGTGTTCACCTACCGCCTGCGCGTCCGCGTGGAGGAGAGCGCATAATGCACAAATCAAATCACGGAGTTTGGGCAAAATGTTCAGACTCCGTCCTTTTTTGTCGAAAAAGGCGCAAAAACCGAAAATCCCTCTTG
Organism: uncultured Clostridia bacterium; assembly: GCA_947166955.1. The sequence goes on from CAMVGI010000099.1 coordinate 3,642, forward strand.
ACTCTGTATTGACTACAGAGTTTATTTTATAGGCAGCGCAATAGGTTGAACGATCGCCCCTCGTCGGGCGACAACAAAAAGAGAGGAGATTCCCCATGAGTGAAAAGAAGATTTCCCGTCGCGAATTCCTGAAGGGCAGCGCTGCGTTTGCCGCCAGCACCGCCATTCTCGGTCTGTCCGGCTGCGCCCAGCAGCCCGCCGCCGCGCCCGCGGCCGCGCCTGCCGCCGGCGGCATCTACACGCCCGGCACCTTCTCCGCCACGGCGGAGGGCATGGGCAAGGTCATCGTCAAGGCGACCTTTGACGCCAACTCCATCGTGAGCGTCGACCTCGACGTCTCCGGCGAGACCGAGGCCATCGGCCAGGCCGCCAAGGACGAGCTGATCAAGCAGGTCCTCGCCAAGCAGAGCGCCGAGATCGACGGCGTTTCCGGCGCGACCATCACCACCAACGCCGTGAAGACCGCCCTCAAGAGCTGCATCGCGCAGGCGAAGGGCGAGCCCATCGTTGCCGCGGGCGGCGCCGCGAAGGCCGCCGTGGAGTCCACGGGCTCCTATGTCCTGCCCGACATCACCGCCGAGGACGTCAACGCCTCCGCGGTCATCCTTGACCCCATCACCGACTTCGCCGAGACCGTCGACGTGGACGTCGTCGTCTGCGGCGCGGGCGCCGCGGGCGTCATCGCCGCCGTGCGCGCCGCCGAGCTGGGCGCGAAGGTCGCGGTGCTGCAAAAGGAGTCCGTCGCCGTCTCCCAGGGCAACTGCTCCTCCGCCATCATCAAGGGCGGTTCCACCGAGGGCGGCCTCAAGAAGTGGCTGACCTTCGCCACCGCCGTCAACTGCTGGCGCAACAACCGCAAGCTGCTCGAAGCCTACATCGACCGCAGCGAGGAAGCCCTGCGCTTCGTTTGCGAAAAGGGCGGCATCACCGAGCAGACCGAGTGGAAGAACGAGAAGACCGGCGTGACCAAGTATCAGGACACCTCCACCGTCTACACCGGCGTGTGGCACGACGGCACGCAGTCCTATGACTTCGGCGAGGACAAGGTCGAGGTCTTTGCCCCGTGGTTCGGCCCCAAGCCCAACAACTACGGCAACCTCGTCTCCGGCATTCTCGACGACGCCATGGCCGCCAACAGCAACCTCAAGGCCTACTTCTCCACCCCCGTCGTCCAGCTCATCAAGGACGGCGACGCGGTCGTCGGCTGCGTCGGTCAGCGTGAGGACGGCAAGTTCATCAAGTTCAACGCCAAGTCCGTCATCCTCGCCACGGGCGCGTATGAGAACAACGCCACGATGGTCCGCCGCTTCTGCCCGGACATCGAGAACTTCGACAAGAAGGTCTATCACCGCACCGGCGACGGCAACATCCTTGCCATCTCCGCCGGCGGCGCGATGGAGCCCGTCGCCCACAGCCACGTCATGCACGACTTCGACGCGGGCCTCATGTGGGACGAGCCGCCCTATCTGATCCTCAACATGGCGGGCGAGCGTTTCGTCTGCGAGGACGTCGATATGGCGTACATCTCCAACGTTCTGCGCTGGCAGCCGGGCTTCAAGGGCGAGAACATGGACCCCGAGCACAAGGACACCGGCTCCGTCGGCTGGTACTGCCAGATCTACGACAGCGATTACATGAACTACGCCACCGGCCCCGTGCCCGAGGTCGTCATGGCGCGCTACCTCAAGGACGAGGATCCCAGCAAGCACGTCGGCGTGTTCCCCGAGCTGATCGACACCTTCCGTGCCGACACCATCGAGGAGCTGGCGCAGAAGCTCGGCCTGCCCGTCGAGGCGACCGTCGCTTCCGTCAAGCGCTACAATGAGCTGTGCGACAAGGGTGAGGACCTCGACTTCGGCAAGAAGCCCGAGTACCTGCACAAGTTCGATCACGCGCCGTTCTGGGGCACGCGCCGTCACATCCGCTGCTCCTCCATCACCGCGGGCGTCCTGTCCGACGAGTACGGCCGCGTCACCACCGAGGACGGCGAGGTCATTCCGGGCCTGTACGCCGTCGGCAACCTGGGCGGCCAGTTCTACGGCGCGCCCGACTATCCGTTCTTCCATC
>CAMVGI010000100.1 GCA_947166955.1 uncultured Clostridia bacterium
CGCTGTGTCCATGAGAGATAAACACATAATCCACCGTGCCGAGGTCGATGCCAATATCCTTGCGGAGTCCCATTTCCAATACACCTCTAACTGATCTGCGGCGAAAAGCGCCGTTGTTTCTCTTCCCAACAGTATAGCGGCGAAGCGCGGCGGTGTCAACCGCTATCGTCGAACGGCGCAAAGAATGGGTTGACGCGGCTTTGCGCCGCATGATAAAATATTCCTGTTAATTCTTGCGTCAAGGGAAGCCGCCGCAGCCATACTCGGAGGTACGATATGCAGGACATGGAGCGCGTCGCCGTTACAGAGCAATATATCCTCGAACACTTTGACGAGGCGTTGGAGCGCCGTTATATCGAAGCCTACTGCCAGCCCGTGATCCGTATTGCGTCCGGCCAGATCTGCGGCATGGAGGCGCTTGCGCGCTGGAACGATCCGGTCATGGGCGTGCTGACGCCGGACAAGTTCATCGGCGTGCTGGAGCGCAACCGCCGCATCCACGAGCTGGACAGCTATATCGTCCGTCAGGTCTGCGAGCGCTTTCCCGACGCGGGCAGCGAGGCGTTCGTGCCGGTCTCCATCAACCTCTCGCGGCTGGACTATGAGCTTTGCGACATCTTCGAGGTCGTCGACGAGGCGGTGCGCGCGAACAAGGTGCTGCGCAGCCAGCTGTGCATCGAGATCACCGAGAGCGTGCTCAACAGCAACGATGCGCTCATGCGCCGCTACATCCGCCGCTTCCAGCGCGCGGGGTATCAGGTGTGGATGGACGACTTCGGCAGCGGCTATTCCTCGCTCAACGTGCTCAAGGACTACCACTTCGACGAATTGAAGATCGACATGGCGTTTTTGAGCGACTTCGGCCCGCGCTCGAAGACGATCCTCGCCTCCGTCGTCAACATGGCCAAGCAGATCGGCATCCAGACGCTGACCGAGGGCGTGGAAACGGAGGAGCAGTTCGAATTCCTGCGCAACGTCGGCTGCGAAAAGGCGCAGGGCAATCTTTTCGGCAACGCCATGCCCTACGGGGAGCTGCCGCGCTTTGCGCGCGAGCACGGCCTGAGCTGGGAATCTCCGCGCCACCGGAAGTATTACGACGACATCGGGAAGCTGAACGTTCTGAGCGCGACGCCGTTCCTCTCCGCGGGCGGCGTCGACCCGGGCACCGGACGCGACCTCAACAGCATCGCGCTTGCGGTGATCGAGCTGAACGAAAAGAATGCCTCCTTGCTCTATGTCAACGACGCGTTCGAGCAGACCGCGGCGGGCTTGAAATGGAGCCTCGCGGAACACGAGGGGAGGGACTCGCTGCGCGGCATCGAGGTGCCGCTGGAGCAGCTGGCCCTTTCGCTGCGGCATCTTTTGGAGGAGACGCAGAGCGCCGGCACGGGGCGCATGAACTTCGTCCAGAACGACGACTATTACGAGGTGCGCACCAAGCGCCTCGCGTCCTACAACAAACGCTGCGGCATCCTGACGCACATCGTCAATCTCTCGCAGGGCGCGGCGATCGCGCGCCAGACGGCGCTGGACGAAGGACTGCGGCAGATCTACGCCGTTTTCGAGCGCGTGTCCGTCATCGATCTGGACAACGACCGCGTGGAACCGCTGTTTCTCGACCCGCACGAGGAGGAACGCTTTTCGCGCCGCAGCGTCCGCGAGGCGGCGCGGCTCTACGCCGAAAACTGGGTCTTCCCCGAGGATCGGGAGCGCTATCTGCGCTTTGCCGACGCCGACACGCTCGCCTATCGCGTCGAGCGCCAGGGAAGCCACAGCATCACGAGCTATTTCCGCACGCTGGGCAATCACGGCGCTTATGCGTGGAAGTGCTTTACGGTCTTGAAGATCCACGACGGCGTTTATTACGTGCTGGTGCGCGACACGCAGCCGGAGATGCGGGAGCTGGAATCCTACTACCTGCATTCCGAGGGCGCGCAGGAGCGCGACGGGAGCATCCCCGTGGGCTATCTGTGGGATAACGTCAAGCGCAACAGCCCGCTCAAGTTCTTCTGGAAAGACACGGAGCGCCGCTTCCTCGGCGCGAGCCAGAGCTTTTTGGACTATTACGGCTTCGATTCGCTCAATAGCATCGCCGGCAAGACCGACGAGGACATGGGCTGGCACCTCCATCCGGAGGACTACCGCGACAGCGAGCTGCGCGTTCTGCGCGAGGGCGTCCCCTGCCACCACAGGCCCGGAAACTGCATCGTGCGCGGCGAGAACCGCAGCATCGTGGCGAGCAAAATGCCCATCTACGACTCCGGCGGCGAGATCATCGGCCTCATGGGATATTTCTCCGAGGCTGGCATCGACCGCGCGGACACGGACGACGTGTCCTCCGTGGACATCCGCATGGATAAGCTGACGGGGCTTCTCAACACCCGCGGGCTGGACGAGGATATGTACGCCTACCGCGACGAGTACGACCTGCGCCGGACGGACTTCGTCCGCATCGAGATCTGCGTGGAGGAGCTTGGCGACGTCAACCGCCGCTTCGGCTACGACTTCGGCGACAGCATGCTCCGCGCGGTCGCGAACGCGCTGGTGACGGGCTGCGGTCAGACCGCCACGGTGGGGCGCTTGACGGGGAGCGAGTTCATCGTCTTCGCCCAATGCGCGAACCGCGCCGAGGCGGACGCGCTGACGGCGCGTATCCGCGCCATCTCGGCGCAGCCGCAGACTGTGGAGGGAACTCCCTTTACAGTATACCTCTCCGTGGGCGCCGCGCTCTATTCCGAGACGGAGGACCTGAGCCTCCAGACCATCAGCGCCAAGCTCCGCCGGTTGACCGAGAACGTCGAGAACATCCCGACGCGCCACCTGCGCGAGCACATGTCGAACATCTTCTTCCTCTACGAATCCCTGCCGCTCGCCTTTGCGGTCTACAAGGTCAGCGGCGGCGGGGACGACGCGGACGCGACCATCCTCTATGTGAACAGGAAATACGCCGCGCTGGTCGGCCGCAGCGCGGAGGAGCTGGTCGGCGAACGCGTGCGGAAGCTGTTCCCGATGCAGAGCGGAAAGTGGATGGACATGGCCTGCCGCGCCGCGGCGGGGGAGGAGCTCACCCGAAAGGTCTACTATGAGTCGCTGGACTATCACATGAGCATGACGGCGAACCAGATCATCGGCCAGGGCTACTGCGCGTTCACCTACCGCGTGGAGGAGCGCCTGTAAGGGCCAAAAGAGAAAACAGATAGTAATATCGAGTGAGAATTCAACGAAACGTATCAAAAAGCACCCGCCGAAGCGGGTGCTTTTCGTGTTTGGGAAGGAAAAACTCTCTGCCGCGCGGCGGGTTGCCGCATGGAAGTGTTATGCGGGGGGATGCCGCGCGGAAACTTGTTATGCGGGAGGGGGTGCCGCGCGGGGGCCTGCTGTCAGGCGTTACGGCAGCAGCTCGGCGAGGCGGTCCCACTCGAAGTCCTCCGCGGCGCGTTTGAGCGCGGCGAAGCGCTCCCGCTCGCCGTCGGGCAGGCGGCAGCCGCCGAGGTATTCCAGCAGCGAGGCGGCGCGGTCGTATTCGAACTCGTCGAGCAGACCGCGGATCATGCGGTAGTTTTCCCGCAGCCGTTCGTCCGAGATCGGGGGCAGCGCGTCCTCCGGCTTTTCCGCGTGCTCAAGGAGCGGATGGAGGCGCTCTCCCAGCGCACGGTAGCGCGAGAGCAGCTCGTCGAGCTGACCGAGCAGGGTGTCCGTGTCGCCCGCCTTGCCCGCGAGTTCCAGTTTTTCCGCGAGGGCGCCGAGCGCCTCCGCGCCGATGACGCGCGACGTGCTTTTGATCGCGTGTACCTTCGTGATCACGTCGTCCAGCGCGCCGATGCGGCGGTAGCCGTCGATCTCGTCCGCGCCCGCGGCGGCGTTGCGCGCGTAGATTGTCAGCGTTTCGAGGTAGGTGTCCTCCGAGCCGCAGCGTTTGAGGCCGCAGAGCACATCCAGACCCTCCACGCGGCAGAGCCAATCGGGAAGCTCCGCCGCGTCCGCCTCCTGCGGTTCGGGAGACGCCTGCGCGCCGCCGAACACGTCGTATTCGCTCCGCTCCGGCATGGCCGGCGCGGGCAGGATCACCTTGGACGCGGGGAGATACTTCATCAGCATCTCCTCCATCTTTTTGCGGTCTACGGGCTTGGAGAGGTAGTCCTGAAAGCCCGCGGCGATGTACTGCTCGCGCGAGCCGGAGATCGCGTTCGCGGTCAGCGCGATGAACACCGCGTCCGCCGCCTGCGGCAGCTTTTTCAGCTCGTGCAGCGTTTCGATGCCGTCCATGCCGGGCATCATGTGGTCGACGAACGCGAGGTCGTAGCGCTTGCTTTCGAATTTGGCGATCGCTTCCTGTCCGGATTCCGCCGTGTCGACCTGGATCTGCGTGCGCTTTAGAAGACCCCTTACGACGGTCAGATTCACCGGCATATCGTCCACGACGAGGATCTGCGCCTCCGGCGCGCGGAAGGCTTCGCGGTGCGCCGCGTTCTCGGCGCTCTCCGACTTATAGCGGCTGATCTCGCCGACGGGCCACCACTTGACGACCGGCTGCTTGATGGCGAACGAGAACTCCGAGCCTTCGCCGTAAATGCTCTCGGCGCGCAGCGAGCTGCCCATCAGCTCCAAAAGCTGCTTGGTGATGGCGAGACCGAGACCGGTGCCCTCGATCGAGCGGGTCTTCGATTCCTCCAGACGCGCGAACGGGGAGGTCAGGCGCTCCATGTCCTCCGGCTTGATGCCGATGCCCGTGTCGGTGACGCTGACCTTGAGCAGAATGTGGTCCGCGTCCACCTCGTCGTAGCCGATCGTGAGCGTCACCGAGCCTTTGTTCGTGTACTTCACGGCGTTCGTGAGCAGGTTGAGCGCGCACTGGCGGATGCGGATCTCATCGCCGAAGAGGAGGTGCGGCGTCGTCTCGTCCACGAAGACGTAGAACTGAAGCCCCTTTTCCTCCGCGCGCGAGCGGATCATGTTCATGAGGTCGTTGATGACGGAGCCGAGCTCATACTGCGTGGGCAGGATCTCCATTTTGCCCTCCTCGACCTTGGAGAAGTCGAGAATGTCGTTGATGAGCGAGAGCAGGGTCTTGCCCGCGTTCTGGATGTCGGCGGCGTAGGAGACCGTCTCCGGCTCCGCGCTGTCGCGGAGGATGACCTCGTTGAGACCGAGGATGGCGTTGATGGGCGTGCGGATCTCGTGCGACATCTTGGCGAGGAAGTTGCTCTTGGCACGGTCCGCCGCCTCCGCGCGCTCCAACGCGGACAGAAGCTCCGTAGAATCCGAAAACAGGATGTTCAGGCCCACGACCTCGTCGTCACGGCTCATGCGGCGGACGTTGGCGTGCCAGCGCTGCCCCGTGCGGATACCGCGCAGGACGTAGGGCTTTATCGTCTCGCCCGCGAGCACCGCGGCGCAGTTCTCCATGAACGCGTCCAGCTCCGCGTCCGGAAAAATGCCGGTCAGCGCGTCGCGCAGCGGGATGCCGCGCTGAATGGCGTTCTTGTCGTAGGTGTCGTTGTATTGGAAATAGAGGTCGGAGGTGATGACCGTGCGCATCTGGTCGTCGGTCAGAATGAAAATGTTCGGCGACGTGCGCGTGAGCTGTTCGATGAAGAACATCTGGCGGTCGGTCTCCCGCTGGATATACGCCTGCGTGTACTCCGCCTGCTCGTTGGCCACGCGCAGCAGCGCAATATCCTGCGAGAGACGCTT
>CAMVGI010000101.1 GCA_947166955.1 uncultured Clostridia bacterium
CGTGGTCGGAGTATCTGGCCGCCCTGCAAAGCGGCGACTTCGACCTTTGGCTCGGCGAAGTGCGTCTCACCGCCGATTGGGACTTCTCGCCCCTCGTCGCGACCTACGGCGTGCTCAATTACGGCAAATTCAGCAGCGCCGACATCGAAAAGGCGCTCGCCGAGTTTCTCAAGGAGGAAACGCCGGAAACCGCCGCCGCTCTTTGCCGACGCTTTGCGGAGGGCGCGCCGTTCCTCCCGCTCGTGTTCAAATCCGTCTCCGTGCTTACGCCGGAGGGGCTGGTCGACGGCGTTTCCCCCACGGCGACGCAGCCTCTGCGCGGTTTGGAGGGCTGGCGGTTCCATTTTGAAGAATCCTGACGCGCCTTTGCCGCGCGCCGCAAAACGCCGCGAAAGCGCAGCCCGAATGCGGCACGCGCCGCAAAACGCAATCAGAAAAAGGGAGGCGGGCCGTCCGGCCCGCCTCCCTTTTTGCGTTTTCGTTCAATATTGCCGCACGACCGCCGCGACCTTGCCCAGAATCGAACAGTGCGTCCCGTCGATGGGCTGATAGTCCGGATTGGCGGGAAGCAGCCAAATATGCCCGTCCTTGCGGCTAAAGGTCTTGACCGTCGCCTCGTCCTCCAAAAGCGCCACGACGATCTCGCCGTTGCGCGCGACCTGCTGGCGGTGCACCACCACCAGATCGCCCGGCAGGATGCCGACGCCGAGCATCGATTCGCCGCGCACGCGCAGCGCGAAATACTCGTCCTCGTGTCCGCCGGTGTCGAAGGTCAGGTAGTCCTCGATGCACTCCTGCGCCAAAATCGGGCTGCCTGCGGCGACGTCGCCCACGATCGGCACCTGCTTGGACGGGGTCGGCGCCTCCGCCTCCGGCTGCGCCCCGCGGCGCGGCGCGCTCGCTTCCGCGGCGCGCTCGGAGGCGGGCGGCTTCGCCGCCTCCCTGTCGGTCGGCACGATGGCGCGCCCCTTGAACGCGCCCTTTTCGATGTAGCCGAGCTCCGCGAGATTCTTCAGATGAAAATGCACCGTCGAGGGCGACTTGAGACCCACCGCGTCCCCGATCTCGCGCACCGAGGGCGCGTAGCCGTTCTCGCGGATGCTCTCAAGGATAAACTGATATATCCGCTGCTGCATCTCCGCACGCTTGCTCATAGCATCATCCTCCCAAACTTCCAGTTTGGGTCAGTATACCATACCTTTTTTAAAAATGCAACATCTGTTTGATATATTTTTGGATTCTTTTCCGCTCCCTTGCGCCGCCGCGCATTCCCTGCTATAATGGCCCTAGCGACAAAAAACGACACGAAGGATGTGTTTTCATTGAAACGCCCGACCTCCGCATTTCTGCTGCTTGTCATGCTCGCCGCCCTTTGCGTTCCGGCCGCCGCCGCCTCGCCGAAGGTCATCGACCGCGCCCTCCCCACCAACATCACGGCGCAGATCGACGGTCATCCCCTGCGCTCGTACAACGTCGGCAACCACATCGCCGTCGTGGCGGAGGACCTGCGCGACTACGGCTTTGAGGTCGATTGGGACGAAACGGCATGGTCGCTTCGCATCACGCGCGGCGAAACGCCCGCGGTCTGGCCCGACTACGTGCCGGAAGGCGCCGGCGCGCAAAGCCTTCCGGTCTACGCCAGCACCATCAAGACCTATGTCGGCGATAAGGCGGTGGGCAGCTTCAACATCGGCGGCAGGACGCTGGTGTGGCTGCGCGACCTCTCCGCCTTCGGCAGCGTCGCATGGGACCCCGAGGCATGTGTCAGCAGCCTGACGCTGGGCGATTCCACGGTTCCCGCGAATCCGGTGAGCGAAAGCAACAAAAAGCTCCACATCCTGATGTACCACAGCATCTGCGAGGGCGCGCCCGACGGTCTGAACGACTGGACGACCACGACAAACTATCTGCGCAAGGATCTGCAATGGCTCAAGGACAACGGCTATGTCACCTACCTCCCCAGCGAGATCGCCGCGGGCGTGCCGCTGGCGGAGCGCTCGGTGATGATCACCTTCGACGACGGCTACCGCAACAACTACGCGCTCGCGTTCCCGATTTTGCAGGAGTACGGCATGAAAGCGGTCATCTCCGTGATCTGCGACCATGTCGACGTCTGCAAGCCGGACTTTCTCACGTGGGATATGTGCCGCGAAATGGCGGCGTCCGGCCTGATCGAATTCGGCTCGCACACCTACAACTTCCACGACGGCGACATTTGCGACGGCATCCGCCGCTTCGAGGGCGAGAGCAAGGATGAGTACCTCGCCCGCATCCCCGCCGACCTGCGCAAGAGCATCGACACGCTGGAGCGGGAAACGGGACAGAAGGTGTACTTCTTCGCCTATCCGCACGGAAAGCGGGATTCCTGGGCGAACGATTTTCTCAGAAGCAATTTCGCCATAACGGTGACGACGGCGCACGGCCCCGCGGATCTCTCAAACGGGCTGTACGACCTGCCGCGCTACAACATCAACACCCGCCAGCCGGTCAGCAGGTTCCTCCCCGCGGCAAAAACGAGCGCAAAGTGAACCGACGTTCTTCCAAAAAGGGCGCGCCTTGAAAGGCGCGCCCTTTTTCCTATCGGCAGAAAAGCGTTCCTCAATCCGAATTCGTCCGCATGACATATCGGAACGCGATCGCGTTGTCCTTGAGCGAGCGATAACAGAAGCAGCCGTCCTCTATCGTGGAGCACAGGCCCGCGCGCAGGATGATCGACGCTTCAAACCGCCCCATATCGACGTTTTTCATCAAAAGCCTCCCCGCGCCGTCATAGAGCGCGTCGTACCCCACGCCGTTTTCGCCGGAGCAGAAGCCGTAGAAATACGTCTCGCCCGTGACCTCGTCGACGATGGGTGAAAGATAGCCGCATCCCTCGACCTCGGGCTGCGCGGGCATCTCCGCTTCAAGCGCCGCGTAGTCGATCTCGCGCGGATAGCCCGCGGGCGGCTCGGTCGTTACGGAACCGTCGGTAAAGTCAAGGTAGAGGCGGGCGCCGTCCTCCACATATTCGTCCTTAACAATATAGGAAACGACATACCCCACCTTATCGTCCGTCCAGTTGACAAAGGGGCCGCCCTCCTCGCCCCAGACGAACTCCCCGCCAAACCACGGCTCAAACGCCGCGCCGTCAAAATGCGCGACGACGTCGCCGTCCGCGTTCCAGAGGTCGAGCGAGCGGTCGCTTTTCGCCGTCATCAGAAGTCCGCTGCCATATCCAACGCAATAGCTGTCCCCCAGCTCATGCGCCCAGCGCCCGTCGGCGGCGGCAAGCGTGCTGGAAATCCGTCCGCCCGCATATGCTTCGCTGTCGGTTGCGTCCGACGGCTCGCTGCGGTCGAGGAGCAAAAATTCCCCGCAGAAGTCGACGTCTGTGTACACCGGCGCGCTCACCAGCTCGCCCTTGTTCGTCACAAGCCCGTAAAACGGCAGCGCGTCGATGACGTACTGCTCCATCGTGGAATACTTGCCAATATAGGGCAGCAGCACGCCGTAATCCGCGCGCGGCACGAACGCGCCGCCCCCCTGATAGCCCGCGTGATAGGTATAGACCTCCCGCGTCGGCTCATAGGGCGTGAGCGTCGACCACGCCCCATCCCCCACGTCCAGAACGCTGACGTAGCCCTCGTGCGCGACGAGCCTCTGCCCCTCCTCGCTCATGATCCAATCGTAGAGGATCTTCGCGGGCGCGTCGTCCGGAAGCCCCGCCGGGATCACGACGTAGGAGTCGTTGATGAACGGGTACGCGCGCGAGCGGATCGTCTCCGCGCTCGGCGCCACGCCGTCCACCGCCAGCAGCTTGAGCCCGTCCGCCATCTTCATATCGTGCGCGTAGTAGTAGACGGTATAGCCGATCGCGGCGGCGGAATCGTTGTAGGACGCGACGACCTTCACGAGGTCGCCCATCGCGCCGCTGACGTATTCCGCGGGCGCCTCCATCAGCGCCACGTCGCCCATGACGAGCTTTCGCATCGCCGTCTGGCTCCCCGCCTCCTCGTTGCGCTGGAAGGGAACGATGTCCACGTCGTCGCCGCCCACCTCGCGCCAATTGGTGATCTCGCCGCTGTATATCTTTTGTATCTGCTCGGTGGTCAGGCTGTCGACAGGGTTATTCTCGTTGACGACGAACACGAGCCCGTCCACGGCGAAGGTGGCGATCTCCCACTCGAAGCCCCGGTCTTCCTTCTCCTCGTAGATCTTCTCCGGCGGCGCGCCGGAGATCAGCAGGTCCGCCCGACCGTCCATCAGCTCGCGGTAGGACTGCGTGGTGCGGGAGAAGTTCGTGAGGTCGGCGACCTCCTCGCGCGTTTCGCCGAGCAGCACGCTCGCGATTGCCTGTCCGAGCGGCACCATCGCGGTCGAGCCGTTGAGCCGCGGGAAATTCTCGCGTGTGAAGACAAACTGCTGCGACGCGCCCTGCGGCTGATCCCCCGCTTGCGGCTGCGTCTCCGGTACGGTCTGCGAAGGCGTCTCCGGCTGCGCCTGCGGCGCGCCGCAGGCGGCAAACCCCAGAAGCAGCAAAAGCGCCAGCGCGAGCGCAAATCGTTTTTTCATTCTGCGTTCCTCCCCCGATGCGGCGGCGAAGCGCCGCCTTTTTTCGTATCATAGCATATTCGCCCGCCCGCCGCAAGCGCCCGCGAACTTTGTCCTTGACACCTCCGGCTGGAACGAGTAGAATATTATACGGATTTTTGGGGGGGCATAAGGGGAAGCCCCCGTCTGAACCCAACTTCCCATTTCATAGATTCACAATGAAGGAACAGGAGGAAACCATGCCGCCAATTATGATACCCCCCGCCGCTCTGGCGCTCGGGGTCGTCGTGCTGTTGGCCTTGGGCGTCCTTCTCGGCATTTGGATCAGGAAACAAGCGGAGAAAAAAGCCGAACTGACCATCGCAGACGCCGAAAAGAAGGCGCTGCAAATCGAAAACGACGCGCACAAGCGCGCTGAGAGCAAGAGCAAGGAAATGCTGCTTGAGGCGAAGGAAGAGATCATGCGCGTCCGCAACGAATCCGAGAAGGAAAACAAGGAGCGCCGCGCCGACCTGCAAAAGCAGGAGCGCAGGCTGCAGCAGAAAGAAGAGAACATCGACAAAAAGACCGAGACCCTCGAAAAGAAGGAAGAGGCCCTCAACCAAAAGCACGCCGCGCTTGACAAGGAAAACGAGGAGATCAAGATCATCAAGCGCAGCCAGACCGAGATGCTTGAACGCATCTCCGGTTTCACCGCCGAGGAGGCGAAGAAGTTCCTCATCGAACAGGTCGAAAGCGAAGTCACGCACGAGACCGCGATGAAGATCAAGGAGCTGGAGCAGCGCGCCCGCGAGGAGGCGGATTCCCGCGCCCGCGAGATCATCGCCACCGCCATCCAGCGCTGCGCCGCGGATCATGCCGCCGAGATCACCGTCAGTGTGGTTCCCCTGCCCAATGACGAGATGAAGGGCCGCATCATCGGCCGCGAAGGCCGCAACATCCGCACGATCGAGACCATGACGGGCGTCGACCTCATCATCGACGACACGCCCGAGGCCATCACGGTCTCCTGCTTTGAGCCGGTGCGCCGCGAGATCGCGCGCATCGCGCTGGAGAAGCTGATCGCCGACGGCCGCATCCATCCCACGCACATTGAGGAAATGGTGGCAAAGGCCCGCCGCGAGGTCGAGGCGGTCATCAAGTCCGAGGGCGAGCGCGCGG
>CAMVGI010000102.1 GCA_947166955.1 uncultured Clostridia bacterium
GATCTTCCCCGCGTCGTCGAAGCCAGCAAGACCCGTCGCGCCGCTCTCCGTCTCCGGCGCAAGCGCGCGGAAGAGCATCACCGCAAGCTGCTCGCGCGTGAGCGTGCCGTTCGGCGCGAACTTGCCGCTCATGCCGGCCGCAATCCCCTGCTCCTTCGCCCAGAGCACCGCCTGTTCATAGCTCGCGCCCTTCTTCACGTCCGAAAACCCCGTCGCGCCCTTGCCCGCCTCCGGCTTGCCGGCGGCGCGCCAGATCGCCTCCACGATGGTCGCGCGCGTCGCCGTCTCGTCGGGGCGGAAGTAGCCGTCCTCATAGGCGTCGATCAGCTTGTTCTTGAGACAGTACGCCGTGCCCTCGTGATACCACGCGTTCTTCGGCATCGGGCTTTCCGCGCCCTCGGCGAGATACAGCCACGGCAGGCAGATGCGGTTGATCGCGTCCAGCCACGTCTGTCCGTTCGACGAGCGTATGTCCAGCGCGTTGATCTGCACGTCGCGCGTGCGCTGGCGCTTGCCCGTCACGGGGTCCTGATAGCTGCCCGCGGCGCTGACGACGTAGTACGCGCCCTCCGCCTTGCCGAGATACATCATCTGGTGCCCCGGCAGGTTGAGGAGCGTGCCGAGCGGCAGCGCGTCCAACAGCGCCTCCTTTTCCTCCGTGCACATATAGGTCGCGTCCGCCTTTGGCATGGCGAGCGGCCATTGCCAGCTGCCGTTGCGCGGCAGGTCGAGGCCGAAGCAGCAGTAGATGCAGCGGTTGAGGCTGGTGCAGTCCTCGTTGCGAAGGCCGCCGCCCCAGCCGTAGGCGTCGCCGAGGGAGGCAAGCGCGAGGTCTGCGAGATTGCGCGGCGTCAGCGGCAGATAGTCCTCGCTGACCTTCTCGCGCGCGTTGATAAGCACGGGCTTTTTCGTGTACCCGCCGTCCGCGGTGCGAAGCGGGAGATACACGGAGTAGTTGTGCAGCGGCGCTCGGCCCATGACCAGCGTGCCGCGCTCTTGGGCGTCCATGCGCTCAAGCACCGTCCCCATCGTGATGAGGCGGTTCGACAGTTCCGGAAAGGCGCGGGAGTACTCGGTAAATATCCTGTCGCCGCAGAACACCAGCCGCTTTCCGGCGGGGATGTCCCACGCGGAGAGCCACTCCTTTTTGTCCTTGCACACGGCGACGTCCTCCGCGCGCACCCAGCCGGAGCAGCAGGAGCTGTACGCCTGATAGAACACCCCGTCCGCGGAGGACGTGAACAGCACGAGCGGCTCGTTCACGCGCACGCCGACGAGCGCCTGATAGTCGAAGTCATAGTCCCCCGGCGAGGGCAGGAGCCGCCCGTCGTACGGGAACGTCACCAGCTCCGTGCGCCTGACCGCTACGGCGTAGCGCACCTTCATCTTCGTCTTTGCGTTCGGGTCGGCGGCGTTGGCGGCGATCTTCTCAAAGTCGCTTCCGGTCAGTTTTTTCCCGTTGGTGCCGTATGTCCAGCCGAGGTAATAGTCCGCGTCCGACGCCGCGCCCTTTTGCAGCGCCTCGCTGCGCGCGACGCCGTCGAACGTCTCGTCCATGTTCTTCAGATCGTGCATGTTGCTGCCCTCGGTCGCAAGCGCCGCGGCGTTGATGCGCGCGATCTCCTGCGCGGTGGCAAGCAGCTTGTCCGGCTCCTCCATAGGTTCCGTCCAATAATCGGGCGTCGTCATCTCCTTCGTCACGCCGGGCAGATACCCGACCTCCGCCGCCGCGGCGTGCGCGCGCATCGGGAAAAACAGCGAAGCGGACAGGCAGAGCGCCAGGATCAGGGATACTTTCTTCTGCATGGGATACTCCTTCGTATTTGCTCGAAATCGGGCGAATTTAAAAACAGTATAACACATCGGCGCAATATGGCAAGGTGGGAAGTCTATCCATTTGATACCCGCGGCGCCGCGGCGCAAAAAACAAGGGCGCGGCTTCTTTCGAAGCCGCGCCCCGCGCATCCGGATCTTCCATTTTCTCTCCCGCCGGAGGGATCAGGCGATCTTCACCTGATGCGTCTCCGGTTTCTGCTCCTTGGCTTTCGGCAGGGTCAGTTTCAGCACGCCGTCGGCGTAGGCCGCCTGCAGGCCGCTCTCGTCGATGCCGCTGAGGTCGAACGACCGCTGATAGCTGCCATAGCTACGCTCACAGCGCACGTAAGAGCCCTTCTTGTCCTGCTCCTCGTGCTCGCTGTGACGTTCCGCCGTGATCGTCATCATGCCGTCGTTCACGTCGACGTGGATGTCCTCCTTCTTGAAGCCCGGCAGATCGGCTTCCATCAGGTAATGGTCGCCCTTGTCCTGGATGTCCGTCCGGATCCCGCCCCAATCACCGGCAGTCCCGCCGAAAAAGCGGTTCTCCAGATCTTCCATCGCACGGAAGGGGTCGTAGGTATGGAGTTGATTTCCATGCACAAAAGGTGTGAGTTCAAACATTTTGAAAACCTCCTCATGGCATGCCGCTCGCGCGGTAGTCGCTTTTTTATTGTCCTTCCGGAGCTTTCCCCTTCGGACGATTCTGAGTATAGGCAGGCTCTGTGAACAAAAATACATCTTTTTATGAACGAAATGTAAACGATTAGCACTCGGATAATTCGAGTGCTAATCGCTCGCGTTCCTATGTCCGAAGCGCCGCGCTTCGCCTTTCCCCCGCGCCGGTCGCGGACGCGTTTCCCTTACAGCCACGCCCGCAGCCCCTTGCCTGAGCCAAGCTCGAAGTGGTACTTGGCGATGCCGAGGTCGACCTTGCTGAACGGGCCGAGCCCCGCCTTCGCGGTGACGCCGGTGCCGTGGAAGGTGAAGAAAAACTTCTGCTGGTTGATCGCCGTGGGCGCGAGAAGCGCCGCTTCCACGCCCTTCATGAACCACTCCGGCGCGCCGTCCGCCCGGCACACCGCCGAGGGGTCCTTGGACCGGTGCTCCGTTCCCTGCGTTTCGCCGTAGCCAATGGCGATCACCAGCACCAGCTTCTCGCCGTTGTAGATGCGGAACGCGTCCGGCACCTTGCGGAACGACGCGCCCACCCAGCAGGTGTTGAGCCCCATCGTCTGCGCCGCGAGTACGATCTTTTCGCCGTAGTAGCCGCACAGCTCGTCCAGATCCCGCTCGCTCTTGCGTCCGATGAGCGCGAGGTAGTTCCTCACGCCCGAGAACTTGCCGTAGTGCGCGAGCAGACAATCGAACGCCAGCGGCTCGTCGCGCACGAGCTGGATGTGCAGGCCGCTCTCGCGGTTGCACGCGTCGATCAGCTTCTCCAGCGCCTCCAGCGTTTCGCCCTCGATGGGCCGGTCGGTATAGCTGCGCACGGAATGCCGCTCGCGCATCGCTTCCATAAGATCCATGACGTACCCTCCTAAAGCCGCGTTTCCTTCTCGTACTCTTCCAAAAACCGTTCCAAAAAGGCGTGGCGCTCCTCCGCCATCCGCCGCGCGGTGTCCGTGTTCATTTCGTCCTTGAGCAGCAGCAGTTTCTCGTGAAAATGCGCCACGCTCTCGTCCAGCGAACGCCCGTGCTCGCCGCCGTAGGCGAAGGTGCGGGCGGCGCCGATCGCGCCGAGCGCGTCCAGACGGTCCGCGTCCTGCACGATCCTGCCCTCCGCCGTGGCTGCCTGCCGCGGTTGTGGCTGAAAGAGACGGCGTTGATCGCCTCGCAGATCCGTTCGATCTTCTCCGGCGCGACCCGCCGCGCCAGAAACGAGCGCGCGTTGGCGTTGCGCTCCGTTTGAAAGAGCTTATGGTCGTCCGCGTCGTGCAGCAGCGCCGCAAGCGCGACGATCTCCGCGTCGCACTCGCCCTCGCTTTGCGCGATGCGCATCGCGTTTCGGTAGACGCGCAGGCTGTGGGCGGCGTCGTGTCCGCCGGCGTTGCCGCGGAACAGCTCGCGGATATAGTCGATCGCTGCGTCGATGGTCGCATCGTTCATTTGCTCACCTCATGTTCGTTTTCTTCAAAAATGCCGGCGGCAGCCTTCCCCCGCAGTCTGCAACGCATCGCGTTTTCGTTGTCGGGACGCGTCAAAAACGCGCGGCTTGCCA
This sequence comes from uncultured Clostridia bacterium, assembly GCA_947166955.1. The sequence continues at coordinate 4,037 of CAMVGI010000102.1, forward strand.
TCACGTCGGAAATCAGGTAAAATGAATAATATCGCAAGTCTTTTCGTTGAGCGACAAAGGAGGAAGCCGCCCATGAAAAACCGTATTCGCAACTTTCTGCTCGGCAAGCCGCTGAAGGACTCCGAGCTGGAGAACGAGCGCCTCGGCGTGTTCTGGGGTATGCCGGTGTTCTCCGTCGACACCATCTCCACCGTTGCCTACGCCGGAGAGGAGATCCTCATCGTGCTGCTCCCCGCGCTGGGTATGGCGTCCTACCCGGTCTTTCTGGGGATCGTCGCCGCGCTGGTCGCGTTTCTCGCGATCCTCACGGCGGGCTATCGGCAGAGCATCGAGGCCTATCCGAAGGGCGGCGGCGCCTATGCCGTCGCAATGGACAATCTCGGTGAGCGCGCCGGTCTGGTCGCGGGAGCCTCCCTCGTGATCGGATACGCGCTCATCGTCGCCGTCAGCGCAAGCGCCGCCGCGGCCGCCATCGTCTCCGGCATTCCGATGCTCTCGGCGTACAAAAGCGGTATCGCGCTGCTGCTCATCGCGCTGCTTTCCTGGCTGCATCTGCGCGGAACGCGCTCGGCGTCCGTGGCAATCGGCGTTCCCACCTATCTTTTTTTGGCGACGATGCTGCTTATGATCGTTGTCGGGCTGCTGCGCGCCTCCGCACACGGCGTTACGGCGGCGCCGGTCTTCGTCTCCGCGCCGGAGGCGGACGGAGACTTCGTATGGCTCGTGCTGCGCGCCTTCGCTTCCGGCTGCACCGCGCTCGCCGGCATCGAAGCGGTCTCCAACGGCGTGGAAAGCTTTAAGGAGCCTTCGCACAAAACCGCCCGCGGCGTTCTGTTCGCCATGGCGGCGATCGCCGGCGCTCTCTTTCTCGGCGTAAGCGTTCTGATGAGCCGCTACCGCATCGAGCCGGGTGCGCTTTCCACCACGTTCAGCACGCTCGCCGCCGCGGTGTTCGGACGCGGGAGCATTCTGTTCCATCTGGTGCAGATCATGACGGTCGTGATCCTGACGCTCGCGGCGAACACGGCGTTCGCCGACCTTCCGCATCTTATGGCGATGATGGCAAAGGACGGGTATCTGCCGCGCCGCATGATCTACCGCGGCAGCCGTCTCAACTACTCCAACGGCATCGCCTTTCTCTTCACCGCCGCCGCGCTGCTCGCGCTGGCCTTCCGTGCGGATCAGCACCGCCTGCTCCCGCTGTTTGCAAGCGGCGTGTTCATCTCGTTCTTTCTCAATCAGCTCGGCATGCTGCAATTCTGGCGCCGCAGAAAAAGCGGCGCGTGGCTGCGGCACAGCGCGATCAACGCGCTTGCGCTCGCCGCGACGAGCGTGACGCTCGGTATTCTGGTCCTGACGCACTTCCTCTCCGGCGCATGGCTCACGCTGCTGCTCATTGCGCTGCTGGCCGAGCTGATGCGCGGTATTCGCGGGCACTACAACAAGGTCAAGCGCGAGTTGAGCATTCCCGGCGTGGAGGACGCGAAAAAAATGATCGACACGCCGCGTCCCGGAAAGGCGCTGCTGCCGGTGCGCACGGTCAACCGCGCGTTCCTCAAAACCTACAACTGCGCGAAGGAGACGGGATTTTCCGAAATCGAGCTGCTCTACGTCGGCAGCAGCGAGGC
>CAMVGI010000103.1 GCA_947166955.1 uncultured Clostridia bacterium
AACGCCTTATTGATGTTGTTCGTGATCATAATGATGCCCTGATTCGGGATCTCCACGATGCCGGACACGTCCTTGATCGTGATTTGGTAGATATACTTGCCGCTTAAATTCACGGTGTCGGCGGGCGTCAGCGTCACGCTCAGCACGTTCGGGATCACCTCGCCGCCCTCATCCTCGTCGCCGTCGACGATCTGCATTTCCTTGCTCACGAGCGGCGTGCCTTCACGGTTGACGTAGTTGATGATGTCAAAGCTCGCCGTACACGCCGAGAGATTGAACGGGTGGTGGTTGGCGAAGAACCTCGCGTGAAACAGGAAGTCCTGCGTCGAACCGCCGACAAAATCCAGCGTAGGCAAGGTGTAGGGATTGTACTTGCAGGACTCCATCTCCCGTCACGCCCCTTCCTTTGCCTCGTCCTCCGCGCCGCTGTGCGCGGCGGGACAGGTCAACTCGCACTCGTGGATGGCCTGCATCACCTGACGAAGCGCGTTGATGCTGCCGAGCACGTTGCTCATATTTGCCTCTCCGCGCACGGACACGTTGTTCAGCGCGTCCACCACGGACATGAGGTTTTGCAAAATGTTGTCCTTCATGGGAAAAGCCCTCTTTTCACAAAGATTAGGATAGATTGCCCTTTCGGACTTCGCGGTCTATCCAGCCGTTGATACAGTCCGCGAGCGTTGTAAAGTAGTATCCGTACACCGTGTCGCCGCGACTGACCTCCTGTATCCCCGTGGAATACTGACTGCCGATGTTGTAGCGAAGCGAGTTGAACCGCATCGCCGTCAGCGTCTTGTCGCTCCAGCTCATCGTCGTCGAGCTGTAGGATGCGTAGTAGTTGTCCCACGCGCCGACGCCGAGCGCCGTGCGCAGCTCACGCACCTTCTCGCACAACTCGTTCCATACGGAATAGGAGAAATCCGACGTATTGCCATTGTTTTGCACGGCGCTGAGCGCCGTCTGCCGCGCGGAGCTTGCATACCAGCTCCATTTGTCAACGTGCGGCTTCGGCGGGGCGGGCGGATCGTCCGTCCAAATCGTCGTTGAGCCACAAAACCCGTCCGCGCCGCTGGCGGACGCCGTGCGCGCGTAGCCGACGTTGATAACATACGCCGTGCTTGGCGACAAGCCCGTTATGGTATAGGTAAAGCTGGACGTCCGATACAGCCACGCGCTTGTCTCCGCCGTCGTGGTCGTTGTCGGACGCCAGAAAATCTTATAGTACGGATAAGTGGAGTCGGGACTGACGCGGATGGTAATGCTCGTGTCGGTTCTGCTGTCGTAGGAAAAACTCGCCGCCATTCACATCACCGCCTTAGCCAAACGTCGCCGTTATGCCGTCAACGGGAACATTGAATGACGCTCTGCGAGCCGAATCGTTATACGTTAAAATATTCCGACCATACAACGCAATCGTCGCATATCCAACCCCGTCGTAAACATGAAATGTCTCCCATGTGTTTTTCACGCTTCCGTCGTCGTTTCTGGAGCGGCTGTAAAGATATAGGTCTCCGTATTGTCCGCTACCAACAATCAGATACGCTCCTTTTGTGCTATTTGTAAACTCACCGCCGCTGATTGTAGCGCCGCTGATCGTTCCTCCGCTGATTGTGGGGCTTTCAATGCTGGTGGATGTGATCTTTGTCTTCTGAATGTACGACGGCAACTCCGGGATCGTCGGCTTGTCGCTCAGATCGTCATAGCTTCCGCTTTTTGCGACGTCGCTGATGTTGTCGCCCCACGAGATCGTGCCGTTGTTCATATAGATATTGCCGTTCAGCCACACGTTGCCGCTCCGATCGACATAGAAGTTGTAACCGCTCGGCTTCCGTGTGTTCTTGCCGACCTTGATGCCGCAGCCCTCCAGCCAGCCGTCATCGTCCGTGCCATTGAGCGTTCCCTTGATCTTCGCGGCTTCCAGATAGCCCTTGAACGTGCCGTTTTTTGCGTAAATGTCGCCGTTCTTCTTCACCCAGAAGCTCGCCGACGCCGGACTCTCCGCGCCGCACCACATCGCGTACTGCTGCTGATCGTTCGTCACCGAGCCGTTGAGCGCCACATAGCCGCTCGAACTGCCCGTATGCAAAAAGCCCGTGTCACGCTTACTCTCGTCGCCGATGGTAAAACCGCCGATCTTTCCGTACTGCGCGACGATCTTGCCGCGAAAATAGGCGCTTCCGTCATTGATGTCGAGGAAAAAGTTCGCGTTCTTCGGCATCCCGTCCGAGTCCTTTTGCAGCTCGCCCGCGCTGTTGATAAACTCCGGCGTCACCGTCGTTCCGTTGGTGTTGTAAAGGAGCTTGCTCCCCGCCGTAATGCCGATCTTCGGATCGAAGATCATCAGCCCGCCGTCGTCGCCCTGCAAGACCATCGTGGAGTTGTAGAGCCATGCGCCGGTCTGGTCGAGCTTAAAGCACATCACGCCGTCGTCGTTGACGTCCTCCATCGTAAACTTGTTGGTGATCATCGCCTTGCCCGCCAAAAGCTCCGCGTTCACGCCCCAGATGTCGGGGACGCCCTGCTCCGGCGAGGCGATCAGCCCGATCGCGACGCCGGCGCTCTTCCAGCCGTCCCGCGTCATGGCGATCATCTTGTCGACAATGCGAAGCTGGTAGTTCTCCTCGCCCTCCATGCCGCCGACCCTGATGCCGGAGCCGTCGATCACAACGCTCTGGTTGCGTGCGCCGAGCACGGTGTTGACCGCCGCGTCGATCGCGCTCTGCATGAATTTCGACACATCGCACGTCTTGTCCGCCGCGCGGTTGTAGATAAACTTGCTCGCGTTGAACGAACGTCCGGACGAACCGGAAGCCACGCCGCCACTCGAAGCACGCGCCACGCCGTCACGCAACTGAAAACGGTTGGAAAACACCAGATCAAAGCTGCTCGGATCGTCAAAATTGATCACAACGCCGATGATGTTCGCGGCGATGCGCCCGTTGCTGCCGACGTTCAGATATACCGCCTTGCCAAGCTCCAGCGCGTCACGGAACGGCGCGAACTTCTCCTGATAGAGGAAGTTCGCCGTGTTGAGGATAAACTCGTAGACCGGCCACGCCTTTTCGTCAAGGATCTCCTGTCCGAAATCGTAAAGCTCCTGCTCCACGGAATATTTCTGGTAATCGTTGACATTTACTGTAAAAAAGAGGCTGCTGTTGACCACGGAAAGCGCGAGGCGCGTTCCTTTATCCTCCGGCACGCCGCCGACATCCACGGTCGAAAAATCACCGGAAATCGCTGTAAGAGTGCCGTTCGCGGTGAGCATCCCGCTCGGAAAGCTCCTGCTGTTGTAAGTCGCCTTGCCGAGATACATGCTCAGGATATAACCGTTGCCCGCGCTGTTGACCTCCAGCGTCCCGCGCACGATGTCAGCCCGGATGTTGGAGCTTGCCACGCTGACCGCGCCGCCACTGATGGAGTAGTAGCGCTTTCCGTCGTAGACAAGTCGCGTGATGTCCGCGCCGGAGATCGTCACGTCTCCGCTGAGCGTGTCCGTAACGCCCTTGACCGAATCGTCCACGTCGGAGGCAACAAAGGTCTCCTCCGTCGTGCTCTGGTCGATAAGGTAGTTGCCGAGCACCCTGCGCTCCTCGGCGGTGAAAAATCTGTCATAGGCAAGCTCGTCCGCAATCGCTCTGATCTGCGCGCCGTAAGATTCAATGTCCGCCTGCAGCGCGTCGATCGCCGAGCGCTGCGCCGCGATCTCGCTTTGCTTGTCGCTTGCGAGATTATAATAGGCGTTCAGATTTTCGCTCCGCCGCGCCTTGCCCGCGTCCGTCTTTTCCAGCGCATACGCCTGTACCTCGGCGCTTTGCTGGATCTTGACGGTTTCCAGCTCGTTTTCCAGCTCCGAAAGCTGCGTTTCCTCCACGATCTTCTGCGCGCTCTTGCTCGCGCGCGCCGCCGTCAGACAGGAAAAGAGCTGCCGCTTCGCGTCGATCGCCGCGCGCCACTCATTCACGCGCTCGGCAAGCGTCTTCGTGCCGTCGCCGACTTTCACGTCAAGATCGCCGCTTTCGATGAAATAGCTCAGATCGACGATACAGTCCATGCCGGTCGGATTGACGTCGCGGATGGAAAGCCCGTCCGAGCCGTACACATGAAGCTGCGTCACCATCTCATCGGTGATCTCGTCCACCTTCACCGTGTCAACAAGATTGTCGTAGCTCAGGTAGATCGGCAGCGTCCCACGGCTCTTGCTCGCGTCGTAGGCGTTGATCTTCTTCTGATACACGTCGAACACGATCGCGCAGTCGTACTTTTCCGCCGCGTTCACGTTGCAGAACGTCAGCGGATCGCTGTCAAACTCGTCGAACGTGCGGTAGCAGCCAATCAACCTCGGATCGACATAGCCAACGCTCCAGTTCTCGTCCAGCTCGACGATACGCCCAAGGATCGTATCCTTCGTGTCGCCGACGCTCCAAAATGCGTAGGTTCCCTCATCCAGATAGAGCCGCTTGTTCTTGAAAAGCCGCTCGATGGAATAGCCGTGCGCCGTCTTGACCTCCTGCTTTCCGTCTCCGCTCGTCGATGGCCGGTCGAGGACGTAAATGCCGAAGTCCTCCGTATAGACGACCTTGTAACCCGTAATCTTGTCATAGAGCGGATTGACCTTGCCGTCGCTCATATACGGCACGCTGAACTCGATCTCGCTCACGTCGGCATAGTTGATCGTGAACCTCACGCCGTATGCCATCGGAATAACGCCAAGCTCCTGCCCCGCCAACGTCCGCAGCCGAAGCTGCGGCGTTTCGATCCTCTCGCCGCGCAGCTTGGAATAGTTGAGATACATCCCGCCACCTCCTCACGCGCCGACGTTGTAAAGGAACCGTCCGGCGAGCTTCACCGTGCCGATCCCGTCGAACACAAGGCGGTTGTCGCCCTGCGCCAGCTCCAAAAAGCGGAAGTTGAACTTGTCGTACAGGTTGACGCCGTACTTCGTTTCGCGCACGACCTGATTCTCGTTGTCGATCTCGGCAACGATGCCGCCGCTCGGAAGATCGGCAAACGCCATCGTCTCTCCCGTCGTGTCGTTCCGCGCGGAAAAGCTCGTGCAGCCGGCGTCCAGCGTCACAGTCATCTCCGGCCTCAGCGGTTCCCTGCACGTCCCGTCGTTATAAAACCTCACGGCGGTTTCGCCGTTGATCGCGTAAACGCGCTCAAACGGATAGCCGTAGGCATACGGGCAGTCGCACACGATCTTTGCCTCGAACGCCACGGGCAACCATCGCACGCTGATCGGCGTCAGGCTTTGGATCAGGCACCGGAACTGAACGTGGTTCAAATCCGGCTGGTCGATCGTCAACCATTGATACTGCTGATACCCCGTCAGCCAATTCGCGATCTCCTGCATCTCAAAGCGATCCATCCGCCGCTCCGCGCCGAAGATCAGCGTAAAGGTGAGCGGTTCGTCGTTGTACCGTACGCCGTGGTGGATGGGCGTCACGCGGTTCGCGATGCGCGTCTCCACAATGTTCGCCTTGTTTCCGAACGGATTGTCGCCGTGCTTCTTGCTGCCGA
>CAMVGI010000104.1 GCA_947166955.1 uncultured Clostridia bacterium
CCTCTCCGCCCCAGAGAAACAGCTGTCCGCTCAGACTGCTGCCGAGCAGCGTCAGCTTTTCCATGTCCACGCGCCGCAGCGGGACGTTCCGCGCGCGGCAGGTCTCCTCGACGACCGCCGTGACCTCGCTCTCGCCGTCGTAACATACCGCGCTGCATCCGGTTTTGATGATGCCGCACTTCGTGCGCGCGATCTTCTCCAGCGTATCGCCGAGGTATTCCGTGTGCTCAAGGCCGATGTTCGTGATGACCGCGACCTCGGGACTGTCGATAACGTTCGTGGAGTCCAGCTCGCCGCCCATGCCGACCTCCAGCACCACAATATCGCAGCGCTTCTCGGCAAAATAGAGCATTCCCGCGGCGGTCACCAGCTCAAATTGGCTGGGATGGTCGTCCATCGTCTCGGCGGCGGCGCGCACGCGCTCCGTGACGCGAGCGAGGTCGTCCCCCGGGATGTTCTCGCCGTCTACGCGGATGCGCTCGCAGAAGTCCTGCAGATACGGCGAGGTGTAAAGCCCCGTGCGATAGCCCGCGCGGCGCAGGATCGCGTCCAGCATGGCGCAGGTGCTCCCCTTGCCGTTGCTGCCCGCAACGTGGATGAATTTCAGCTTCTTTTGCGGATCGCCGAGCTTTCCGAGCAGCTCGCGCGTGCGCGAAAGTCCGAGGCGCGTCTTGCTCCAGCCGCTGCCCTCGATATACGCGATGGCCTCTTCCTTCGTCATGGGGTCATCTCCTTACCGTCCGCAGCAGCGGCGGGATCGCAAACGCGTACGCCGTCGCCTTGACCACGCAGATCACGACGCGCACGCCCAGCGAGCCGAAAATGAACGCGGGACTGTAGTAGCCGTAGAGCTTGCTGTCGATGTACAACACCGCAGTGTTGAGCGCGGTAATGAGCAGTTCGTTGCCCACGATGAGAAACAGCGTTTCCTTCTGCGCGAGCGAAAAGCCCCGCTTTTTCGCGTAAAGTCCGACCAGCAGGCCGCAGAGGACGTAAGGCGCGATCCACAAAAGCGTCGTCGCGGAAACGCCGTAGCGCAAAAGCTGATAGAGCAGCGTCCCCACCAAGCCGACCGCCGCGCCGTCCGCCGCGCCGAACAGCAGCGCCGCGATCAATATCGGCACGCTCTCGAAGGTGATCTTCAGGTTGCCGAAGTCCAGCGAGAGATAACCCAGCACCGCGCACATCGCGGCGAGCATCGCGTCGACGGAAAGCCGTCTTGTTTTTGTGGCCGTCATAAAAAACGCTCCTTTCACGGCATCCGCCGGAAAAGAAGCGTCTTCTCCTCTTAACAGCAGCGGATGCGGGACAGCACCGCGGGCGTCGCCCTTCGTCCACCGGCAACTTCCCATCCGGCGGCACTTAACGCGCTTGTCCCTACTCTGACCGTATTGTTTTTGATTGTTTCAGCAATAGCGCTGATAAACGTCCTCGTACACCTTCTCGGCGATGGGCCAAAACTTCGCCATACCCTCGTCGACATGGGCGTTGAGCTTCGAGGCGTAGTCGCGGTCGCGCATCAGCTTCGTGTTGACCTTGACGTTGACCGCCGCGCCGTACATCGCGCCCCAGCACAGCACCGCGCCGGTCGCCGCGTCGGAAAGGACGAGCGCGTTCCCCTTCGCGGCGAATTCCCTGTGCAGCTCGATGCCCTCGCAGCACAAATCGAAGATATCCAGCGGCACCGCCGCCGCGTTTCGCAGGCATTCCTCCATGACCTCGCCGCATCCCGCGGCGTCTTTCGGAAGCCGGTAGGCGCGCGCGAGCGGCTCGAACGCCTCCGCGTCCCGCTCCACGCAGTCCAGCAGGCGCTTTCGCAGTTCCTCCGCCCGCGCCGTCAGGGCGCGGACGTCGTCCTCGACGTCGGCGTACTTCTCCTTGCCGACGGTCAGCGCGCCGACCATGCAGCCGAGCGCCGCGCCCAGCGCGCCGGCCAACGCGCTCGCGCCCCCGCCGCCCGGCGTGGGCGCGGATGAAGCAAGCCGCGCGGTAAAATCGGCAATACTGTTATTCAGCATATCCATAAAAAGCCTCTCAACGCTCAAAACAAGCCTGTGATCACGCCGTTTTCGTCGACGTCGATACGCTCGGCGGCGGGAGATTTCGGAAGTCCCGGCATCGTCATGATGTCGCCCGTGAGCGCAACGAGGAAGCCCGCGCCGGCGCTGACCTTGAGGTTCCTCACCGTGACGGTGAAGCCCGTCGGCGCGCCGCGCAGCGCCGGATCGTCCGAAAACGAATACTGCGTCTTCGCCATGCATACCGGCAGCTTGTCGAAGCCGAGCTCCGTGAGCTGCGCGAGCTGCTTTTTCGCGTTCGCGGTCAGCGCCACGCCGTCGGCATGATACACCTTTTTGCAGATCGCGTCCAGCTTTTCCTCAATGGACGCGTCCGCGTCGTAAGCAAAGCGGAAGTCGTTCGGCCCGTCGCACAGCCGCGCGACCTCGTCGGCAAGCGCTTCTCCGCCTGCGCCGCCCTTCGCCCAGACCTCGCTCAAAACGGCGCGCACGCCGAGCGCCGCGCATTCCTCCGCCACGAGGTCCAGTTCCGCCTTGGTATCGGTCGGGAACGCGTTCACCGCGACCACGCAGGGAAGGCCGTAGACGTCGCGGATGTTCTTCACATGCTGCAAGAGGTTCGGAAGCCCGCGTTTGAGCGCGTCCGTATCCTCCCGCTCCAGCGCGTCCTTCTCCACGCCGCCGTGGTACTTGAGTGAGCGCACCGTCGCCACCACGACCGCCGCCGCGGGACGCAGCCCCGCCATGCGGCACTTGATGTCGAAGAACTTCTCCGCGCCGAGGTCGGCGGCAAAGCCCGCCTCCGTCACCACATAGTCCGCGAGCTTGAGCGCGAGGCGCGTGGCGATCACGCTGTTGCAGCCGTGGGCGATGTTCGCGAACGGGCCGCCGTGGACGAGCACGGGCGTTCCCTCCAGCGTCTGGACGAGGTTGGGCTTTATAGCGTCGCGCAGCAGCGCCGCCATCGCGCCGTCCGCCTTGAGGTCATGCGCCGTAACGGGCGCTCCGCCGTAGGTATAGCCCACGATGATACGCCCGAGGCGCGCCTTGAGGTCCATAATGTCCGACGCAAGGCACAGCGCCGCCATCACCTCGGAGGCGACCGTGATCTCGAACCCGTCCTCGCGCGGCACGCCCTGAAGCCGCCCGCCGAGGCCGGAAACGATATTGCGAAGCTGCCGGTCGTTCATATCGACCGCGCGCTTCCACGTGATCGCCTTCGGATCGACGCCGAGCGCGTTGCCCTGCTGGATGTGGTTGTCGAGCATGGCGGCGAGCAGATTGTTCGCCGCGCCGACGGCGTGGAAATCGCCGGTGAAGTGCAGGTTGATGTCCTCCATCGGCACGACCTGCGCGTATCCGCCGCCGGCGGCGCCGCCCTTGATGCCGAACACGGGGCCGAGCGACGGCTCGCGCAGCGCGGCGACAACGCGCCTGCCGGTCCGGCGCAGCGCGTCGGCAAGGCCCACGGAGGTCGTGGTCTTGCCCTCGCCCGCGGGGGTGGGCGTCATGGCGGTGACGAGGACGAGTTTTCCGTCCGGCTTCGCGGCAAGGTCGCGCAGCAGGCGGTCATCGACCTTTGCCTTGTAGCGTCCGTACTGTTCGAGGTATTCCTCCGCGATGCCCGCTTCCGCCGCGACCTCGCCGATCCGGCGCATTTTGCACGCCTGCGCGATCTCGATGTCCGTTTTGTACGCCATGGGCGCCCCTCCCATCCGTTTTTTTATTTTCCGCCCTATTTTAACCGAACGCGGCGGTTTTGTAAATCACTTTCTTCCCGCGCGGCGCGAAAAAAATGTACGTTTCCCCTTTTTGCTTGACTTTTTGAGGCGGGATGCGTAAAATAGCAAGGATATTTCAGGAGATACGATCATTTTTCGGGAGGAACACACGATGGAAAAGATGAAGCCGCGCACCCTTTCCGGCTTTATGGAGCTGCTGCCCGCGCCGCAGATGCAGATGGAGCGCGTCATGGAGATCATCCGCTCGTCCTACGCGCTCTACGGCTTTACCCCGCTCGATACGCCGCTCGTGGAGTCGAGCGAGATCCTGCTCGCCAAGGGCGGCGGCGAGACCGAGAAGCAGATCTACCGCTTCACCAAGGGCGACAGCGATCTGAGCCTGCGCTTCGACCTCACCGTGCCGCTTGCAAAGTACGTCGCGCTCCATTACGCCGAGCTGTCGTTCCCCTTCCGCCGCTATCAGATCGGCAAGGTCTACCGCGGCGAGCGCGCGCAGCGCGGGCGTTTCCGCGAGTTCTATCAGGCGGACATCGACGTCATCGGAGACGGGCAGCTCGACATCACGAACGACGCCGAGGTCCCCGCCATCATCTACACCGTCTTTTCGCGCCTCGGCCTCAGGCGTTTCCAGATCCGCATCAACAATCGCAAGATACTAAGCGGGTTTTACGACATGCTCGGTCTTTCCGCCAAGGCGGGCGACATCATGCGCACGGTGGACAAGCTGGAGAAGATCGGCGCGGACAAGGTGCGCGCCATTCTCACCGAGGACGTGGGCCTGTCCACCGAGCAGGCGTTCGAGATCCTCAAGTTCATCGCCATTCTCGGCACGAACGCCGAGGTGTTCGAGGCGCTGGACGCCTACCGCGGCAAAAACGCGCTCTTTGACGAGGGGCTGGACGAACTTGCGGCGGTGACGCGCTATCTCGCCGATTTCGGCGTGCCGCAGGAGAATTTCGCCGTCGACCTCACCATCGCGCGCGGCCTCGACTACTACACCGGCACCGTCTACGAAACCACGCTGCTCGACCATCCGGAGATCGGCTCGGTCTGCTCCGGCGGACGCTACGACAACCTCGCGGGCTTCTATACCGACCGCGCGCTGCCGGGCGTCGGCATCTCCATCGGCCTGACGCGGCTTTTCTACGTGCTCGGCGAACAGGGCATGCTCAATCCCGAGCTGCCCACCGCTCCCGCCGACGCGCTCATCCTGCCGATGACGGACGACCTTTCCGCCGCCGCAAAGCTCGCGACCGCGCTGCGCGCAAAGGGCATCCGCACCCAGCTTTACACCGAGGCGAAGAAGTTCAAGGCGAAGATGAGCTACGCCGACAAGCTGGGCGTCCCCTTCGCGCTCATTCTCGGCGAAGACGAGCTTCGCGAGGGCGTCGTGACCTGCAAGGACATGAAAACCGGCGAACAGCAGAAGCTGTCCGCCGACGAGACCGCGGAACACATCGCCGCGCGCCTCGGCGAGCTTTCGCGCATCACCCCCGTGCTCGACAACTGAATCCCGCTTCTCAGCCGCCGCGGCGCAGGACTCTGCCCGCGGCGGTCTTTTTTTCGCCGTTTGCAAACGCGCTCGCTCCGCCGACCCACACCTCGTCCATGCCCTCGGCGCGGCGCGCGGGGTCGGCAAACGTCCCCGTTTCATGTATCTTTTCCAAATCGAACAGGCACAGATCGGCGTCCGCGCCCCCGGCGATCGCGCCTTTGCCGGCGAGGTGGAACCGCTTCGCCGCCTGTCCC
>CAMVGI010000105.1 GCA_947166955.1 uncultured Clostridia bacterium
ATCCTGTACAAGGTCGTCGATCCGCGCATCAAGCTGGACTGAGGGGAGGCTGACGCATTATGAAATACATAAAGAAAAAAAGGATCCTTACCATGCACGTCGACGTGGAAAAGCTCCTTCCGCCCGAAGAAGTCACCGCGCAGGATCTGCTCCCCGCCGACGCGAAAGAAAAGGAATATATGGTGCAGATGCGCCCCTCCACCACCTTTTTCCGGGACGGCGTCAAGCGCCTTGTCAGGAACAAAATCGCTTTCATCAGCCTGATCGTGATCGTTGCGATCACCCTCTCCGCGATCTTTATCCCGATGTTCTGGCCCTACACCTACGAGCAGATGCTCGGCGTGCGCCCCGGCAAGCCCGTGGACGCTTCCTACAACAACCTCAAGCCCTTTGAATACGGCAAGACCGAGCAGGCGGCCATCGAAGCGGGAGAAAAGGTCTTCCCCCACGTCTTCGGCACCGACTCCTCGGGGCGCGACTATTTTATCCGCGTGGTCTACGGCACGCGCATCTCCCTTGCGGTGGGCTTTTTCGCGAGCATCATCGTCTTAATCATCGGCATCACGATCGGTTCGATCGCCGGCTATATCGGCGGCAGGGTGGACCTGATCATCATGCGTATCGTCGATATCATTTATTCCCTTCCGGATATGCTGATGGTCATTCTCCTCGCGTCCGTGCTGGGCACGACGATGAAAGCCGCGCTCGCGGGCACGAGCCTTGAAAAGATCGGCTCGAACATCATCAGCCTGTTCATCGTGTTCGCCCTGCTTTACTGGGTGTCGATGGCGCGTCTGATCCGCGGTCAGATCCTCTCGCTGCGCGAGCAGGAATACGTTCTCGCGGCGCAGGCGACCGGCGCGAAGGCCGGCTGGATCATCCGCAAGCACCTGATCCCCAACTGCATCAGCGTGGTCATCATCTCCACGGCGCTGCAGATCCCGAACGCGATCTTCACCGAGAGTTATCTCTCGTTCCTCGGCCTCGGCGTCAACGCGCCCATGCCCTCGCTGGGCTCTCTCGCGTCCGACGCGCTGAACGGCATCTATTCCTACGCCTACCGTCTGATCATCCCGGCGATCGTCATCTCGCTGATCGTCCTGTCGCTGAACCTGTTCGGCGACGGTCTGCGCGACGCGTTCGATCCCAAGCTCAACGCTTAACGGAGGTGCGCCGAATATGAGTTTACTTGAAGTCAGAAATCTGCACACCTCGTTTTTCACCGACGCGGGCGAGGTCCGCGCGGTCAACGGCGTTTCCTTCACCCTCGAGCGCGGCAAGGTGCTGGGCATCGTGGGCGAATCCGGCTCCGGCAAATCCGTAACGGCGTACAGCATCATGCAGATCCTCGCCGAGACGGGCAAGATCGTCGGCGGCTCCATCAGGCTCGACGGGCAGGAGCTCGTCGGCGCGGGCGAAAAAGTGATGCGCACCGTGCGCGGCAACAAGATCTCCATCATCTTCCAGGACCCCATGACCAGCCTGAACCCGACCTACACGGTCGGCCACCAGCTCATCGAGGCGATCCGTCTGCACACCGACCGCGACCAGAAACAGGCGTGGGACCGCGCGGTCGAAATGCTGCGTCTGGTCAACGTCAACGAGCCGGAGCGCAGGATGAAGCAGTATCCCCACGAGTTTTCCGGCGGCATGCGGCAGCGCGTGATGATCGCGATGGCGCTTGCCTGCGAGCCCGATATCCTGATCGCCGACGAACCGACCACCGCGCTGGACGTGACGATCCAGGCGCAGATCCTCGAGCTGATGCAGTCTCTGCAGAAGGAGCTGGGCATGGCGATCATCATGATCACCCACGACCTGGGTGTCGTCGCGCAGCTCTGCGACGAGATCATCGTCATGTACGCCGGCGGCATCTGCGAGCAGGGCACCGCGGACGAGATCTTCTACAACCCGCGGCACGAATACACCAAAGGCCTGATGCGCTCGATCCCGAGCCTCGACAACGACGGCGAAAAGCTGCAGCCGATCACGGGCACCCCGATCGACCTGCTGAATATGCCGAAGGGCTGTCCCTTCGCGCCCCGCTGCGACGGCGCGATGAAGATCTGCATCCGCGAGAAATGCCCGAACCTGCGCATCAACGCCGAACACGCGGCGGCGTGCTGGATGAACGTCCGGGACGGCTGCAAAGAGCCGTTCGACCCGGATAAGGAATACGTCGAGGAGGGCTGATCATGGCAGAACAGGAAAAAACGCCGCTTGTGGACATCCGGCACCTGAAAAAATATTTCAACATCAGCACCGGGATGTTCCAGTCCAGGCCCCTCAAGGCGGTCGACGCCGTTTCGTTCACCATCGAAAAGGGCGAAACGCTCGGCCTGGTCGGCGAATCCGGCTGCGGCAAGACCACGGTCGGCAGGACCGTCCTCCAGCTTTACAAGCCCACCGCCGGCGAGATCATCTACGACGGGAAGCCCGTCAAAACGGCGCGGGACCTGAAGGAATTCCGCACGAAGGCGACCATGGTGTTTCAGGACCCCTATTCCTCGCTGAACCCCCGCATGACGGTCTCCGACATCATCGGCGAGCCGCTGGACATTCACAAAATGTACCGGAACAAGGCCGAGCGGGAGGAGCGAATCCTCGAGCTGATGGAGCGCGTCGGTCTGAACAGTGAGCACGCCTCCCGCTATGCCCATGAGTTCTCCGGCGGTCAGCGCCAGCGTATCGGCATCGCGCGTTCACTGGCGGTCAATCCTGACTTTATCGTCTGTGACGAACCGGTTTCCGCGCTGGACGTTTCCATCCAGGCGCAGGTCATCAATATGTTTGCCGAGCTGCAGGAAAAGCTTGGTCTGACCTACCTGTTCATCGCCCATGACATTCTGGTGGTTCGCCATATCAGCGACCGCATTGCCGTCATGTATCTGGGCAAGATGGTCGAGCTGGCGGACGCCGCCGTGATCTATGACCAGCCCCTGCACCCCTACACCCGCTCTCTGATGTCCGCCGTGCCGCAGCCCGACCCCAAGATTGCAAGAGCAAACCGCCGCATTGTGCTTTCCGGCGACATTCCCAGCCCGCTCAACGCCCCCTCCGGCTGTCCCTTCCGCACGCGCTGCCCGCATGCCGCGCCGTGCTGCGCAGAGTCCATGCCGGAATTCAAAGAGGTTGCGTCTGGGCACTTCGTTGCCTGCCACCGGGTCAACGAGCTGTAGCTTCGTTCAGAATATGCGACAACTCGCATTTTTTGAAAAATAAAAGGAAAGGAAGAACAACATGAAAAAAATCATCGCATTACTCCTCGCGCTGACCATGATGCTTGCCCTCGTCGCTTGCAGCGAAAGCACCGGCTCCACCGGTTCCACCGGCACTTCCAGCATCGCGGTCTGCCTCTCCTCCGAGCCTGACACCCTGGATCCGGCTCTGAACTCCGCCGTTGACGGCGCAACTCTGATCAGCCACCTCTTCGCCGGCCTCGCCAAGTGGACGCAGGACGACAGCGGCAAGCTGGTCATCGCCCCCGACTGCGCCAAGGAGCTGGTCGAAGGCGTCGCCAACGCTAACGGCACCGTGACCTACACCTACACCCTGCGCGACGGTCTGAAGTGGTCCGACGGTAAGGACGTGACTGCCAAGGATTTCGCCTTTGCATGGCAGCGCGCCGCTTCCGAGGCCCTCGGCGCCGACTACGGCTACATGTTCGAGGTTGTGGACGGCTACGGCACCGACGCTCTGAACGTCAAGGCTGTGGACGACAAGACGCTTGAGGTCACCCTGTCCAACGCGGTGTCCTACTGGAACGAGCTGCTTGCCTTCCCCACCTACTTTCCCGTCCGTGAGGACATCGTCTCCAACGAAAAGTGGGCGACCGATCCCTCCACCTACGTCTCCAACGGCGCTTACACCATGAAGTCCTGGGAGCACAACAGCGTCATTACGCTGGAGAAGAACCCCAGCTACGCGGACGCCGACAAGATCAAGATGGAAAAGATCGAGTTCTATCTGTCCGACGACTCCAACAACATGGTCGCCAACTTCAAGAACGGCTCCTGGAAGCTGATCGACGACGTTCCCACCAACGAGATTCCCGCAATGAAGGAAGCCTATCCCGATGAGTTCAAGGTTGTCGGTCAGATCGGCACCTACTACGTCTGCTGGAACATCAACAAGGACATCCTGCCCGAGGGCACGACCCTGACCGGCGACGAGGCAGAGGCCGCCCGTGCCGAGATTCGCAACGCCATCAGCATGTTGTTCGACCGCAACTACATCGTGGAGAAGATCGGTCAGGCCGGACAGGTTCCCGCCTCCTCCTTCGTTGCGATGGGCATGACCAACCCCGACGGCACTGAGTTCTACAAGACCGCCGGCCACAACGACGGCTTTGACGGCTACTACAACGTCAGCAAGGACGCCATCGAGAGCAACTTCAACGCCGCTGTGGAAATCCTGAAGAAATACTACGACTACGACGGCACCAAGTTCACCAACTTCCCCACCCTGACCTACCTGTACAACACCTCTGAGGGCCACAAGGCCATCGGCGAGTACCTGCAGGCGCAGCTTGCCAGCGTGGGCATCACGATGAACATGGAGAATCAGGAGTGGAACACCTTCCTGAACACCCGTAAGAGCGGCGATTACTCCATCGCTCGAAACGGCTGGCTGGCCGACTACAACGATCCCATCTGCTTCCTCGACATGTGGACGACCGTTTCCGGCAACAACGACGTGCAGTTCGGCAAGGACGCACATGCGAACGCCAAGCTCTACAGCATGGATCTGACCGACCTCGGCTACGACATCAAGGTGGAAAACGGCACCTGGGGCGAGACCTACGACGTGCTGATCAAGACCATCAAGAGCTGCACCGACAACAACGTGCGCTATGAGCTGATGCACCGCGCTGAGGATCTGCTGATGTCCACCGGCTGTATCTGCCCGCTGTACTTCTACACTGACATCTTCATGCTCAGCAAGACCGTGAAGGGCTTCTTCTCCAACCCGCTCGGCTTCAAGTACTTCATGTACTGCACCGTCGAGGAGTAAGCTCCCGGCCTCCTGCCTGCGCAGGAACCCCTGAAATGAACGGAACCGGCGTGACCAACTCGGTCACGCCGGCTTTGATTGTTGCACGATGGGGAACCCGTCTTCAGCGCAGTCCTTCCAAAAAAATCTTGAAGCCGATTGCGATCAGGATCATGCCGCCGAGGATTGCGGCGTAGCGCGAGAGCTTCGTCCCGACCTTCTTGCCGATCAGCAGCCCAATGAGGCAGATCACCAACGTCACGCCGCCGATCGTCAGCGAGGCCCAGTTCGCCGTCCAAAAGCCGTACTGCTCAATCGTGAAGCCCACGGAGAGCGCGTCAATCGAGGTAGCGACACCCTGCGCCAGCAGCAGTCTGGTGGACAGACGCTGCCGGGCCGCAGGCGCGTCCTCCTGCTTCTGCTCGCGCAGGCCCTCCAGAAGCATCTTTCCGCCGATCCATCCCAGAAGGAGG
>CAMVGI010000106.1 GCA_947166955.1 uncultured Clostridia bacterium
GCTCGATGCTCTCGTCGACCTTGGACTTCTTGCGCATACCCGCGGTGTCGATGAAAACGTACTTCCCCGTCTCGTTTTCAAAGCGGCTGTCGATGGCGTCGCGCGTGGTGCCCGCGACGTTGCTCACGATCATGCGCTCCGTGCCGAGGATGCGGTTGACGAGCGAGGACTTGCCGACGTTCGGCTTGCCGATGACCGCGACCTTGATCGCGTCGTCCTCCTCGTCCTCCCCGCTCTCGGGCGGGAAGTATTCAAGGCAGCGGTCGAGCAGGTCGCCCGTGCCGTGTCCGTGCACCGCCGAGACCGCCACGGGATCGCCGAGACCGAGGTTGTAGAACTCGTAGTAATCGGGATCGGGCGCGCCGGTGGCGTCCATCTTGTTCACCGCAAGCACAATGGGCTTGCCGGACTTGAGGAGCATCGTCGCGACCTCCTGATCGTTCGCGGTCAATCCCGTCTTGACGTCGGTGAGGAAAATGATGACGTCCGCATGGTCAATGGCGATCTGCGCCTGCTCGCGCATGAACATGAGGATCTGGTCGTCGCTGCGCGGCTCGATTCCGCCGGTATCGACGAGCATAAACTTCCGCCCCGCCCACTCGCATTCGCCGTAGATGCGGTCGCGCGTGACGCCGGGGGTATCCTCGACGATGGCGAGGCGCTGCCCGATGAGTTTATTGAAAAGCATCGACTTGCCGACGTTCGGCCTGCCGACAATAGCAACCAAAGGTTTCATACTGCCTCCTTTTGAAAAATGGCGTCCACCAGCGAATATCCGTCGGTTTCCGACACGACGACGGGCCGCTTCAGCGCTTCGGAAAGCTGCGGCACCGTCACGTCGTCGAGAAACACGCCCTCGCCGTGGCGCAGCATGTTCGCCGGAATGATGACGCGCGCGCCGAGCGTCTCCCGCGCGGTGAGCTGCGCGATAATGTCCTGCCCCGTCACGAGGCCGGAAACCGTGATCAAATGCCCAAAGAAGTCGTTGACGATGGCGACGACTTCGCCGCGCAGCGACGGATATTTCTCTTTTGCCGCGTTCACGAGCCGCTCGATGAACGGCGCCGCGGCCACGCCCGTCGCGATCGTGAAGCCCGGCACGTCGCCGTCCTCCACATCCGCGAGACCGTCCAGGAACTCGTTCATCGTGCTGCGGAGCATCCCCACGCCGTTGTCGAGCTGCTGAAAGTCCTCATAGTAGTCCTCGTCCGGCAGCGGGCGCTCCGCCTTTAAATAAAGCTCGTCCGCGCAAAAGAACATGCGCGTGCCGTAACGCTCCTTGCAAACCGCGCCGTACTCGTCCACGGTGTCGATGATCTCGCAGGCTTTCTCCTTGTCCACCGGCGGGAGCTTGGCAAGCCCCTTGCGGTATTTGGTCAACCCCACCGGCACGACGGAGCAGGAATGGAAGCCGATGTCCATCAGGTCCTCGATCGTGCGGCGCAGATGCTCGCCGTCGTTCCAACCAGGGCAGACGACGATCTGGCCGTTCATTTCGATGCCCGCCTTGCCGAACGCGCGCATATAATCGAGGCTCTGCGCGGCGTCCTTGTTGCCGAGGAGCGTCCGCCGCAGCTGCGGCTCCGTCGCCTGTACGGAGACGTTGATGGGGCTGATGCGCAGGTCGATGATGCGCTGCGCTTCGCGCTCGGTGAGATTGGTGAGCGTGATGTAGTTCCCCATCAGGAACGAAAGGCGCGCGTCGTCGTCCTTGAAATAGAGCGTGTCGCGCATTCCGGGCGGCATCTGGTCGACGAAACAGAAAACGCAGTGGTTGGAGCAGGGGCGTGGTTCGTCCATGAGGTAGGTGTCGAAGTTCAGCCCCAGATCCTGTCCCTCGTACTTCTTGACGCGGAGCGTGCGCGCCTTTCCCTCCGGCGAGAGCAGCTCGACGGTGATTTTGGGATCGTAGCAGTAGAAGCGATAGTCCAGCACGTCCACGATCTCGTGCCCGTTGAGGCGCAGCAGCGTCTCGCCTGCGCGGATACCCGCCTTTTCCGCGGGACTTCCCTCGTCGATCGACGTGATGACCGTGCTCATGGACTCGCCTCCTCTCTGCCGATGCGCATAATATAACTAATATAGTATAACCGAAGCACCGGCGTTTCGCAAGGCAAAAAAATTGGTTGACAGGCGCGCGGCGCTCCGTTATAATGAGCTTGCGAAAAGCCGAATCATTCGGTACTGCCGCCACCCGTCGTCGGGTCGGCGGTTTTTTGATTATGGGAGGTATCGTTATGTGGAACTTGCTTTGGCCGCTGCTGTTGCTTGTCGGCTCCAACACCGTCTATCAGATCTGCGCCAAATCCGTGCCGGAAAGGGTGAACGCCTTCGGCGCGCTGACCGTCACCTATCTCGTCGGCGCGGCGCTCTCCGCAACCGTGTTTCTCGCGAGCGTCAAGCCGGGAAACGCGCTCGCGGAGCTTGGTAAGGTCAATTGGGCGTCGTTCGTGCTCGGTCTCGCCATCGTGGGGCTGGAGGCGGGCAGCGTCTTCATGTACCGCGCGGGCTGGAAGATAAGCGTCGGCTCGATGATCGCCAACATCGCCCTCGCCGTCGTGCTGGTGTTCGTCGGGTATCTGCTGTTCCGTGAGACGATCACCGTCCGCCAGCTCGTCGGCGTCGCGGTCTGCGCCGTCGGGCTGTGGCTCGTCACGAAGTAAGGCGCTCGGCTGAACAAAGCGTAAAAAACGGGCGGGAGCGATGCTCCCGCCCGTTTTTCTCTCACATTGCCTCTTACAGCTTCTCGCGGATCTTGGCGGCCTTGCCGACACGACCGCGCAGATAGTACAGCTTGGCGCGACGGACATAGCCCTTGCGCACGGTCTCGATCTTCTCGATCGAGGGGCTGTGGATGGGGAACACCTTCTCCACGCCGACGCCGTAGGCGAGGCGGCGCACGGTGATGGTTTCCTCAATGCCGCCGTGCTTCTTGGCAATGACGATGCCCTCGAAGACCTGGATACGCTCGCGGGAGCCTTCCTTGATGCGCACGTGCACGCGGACGGTATCGCCGACGTTGGCAACGGGCGTCTCAGCCTTCATCTGCTGCTTTTCGAGTTCCTTGATGAGATCCATGGATGTTTTCCTCCTGTTTTATAGGCGTTCATGGTCGTTTGTTCGAGACGCGCCATTCGCGCCCACGGCAGAGGACCGCCCTTTTTCAAGCTGGGATAGAATATCATAAGGTTTTGCAAAATGCAAGCCTTTTTTTTGCATTTTGCTTCCTTTTTCACGTTTCAGCCCGGCGGCCAGGTCATATCGCGGCCCGCGAGCACATGGAAGTGCAGGTGCGGCACGCTCTGTCCCGCCTGCTCGCCGATATTCGACACGATGCGGTAGCTTTCGATACCCTTCTCCTTCGTCAGCTTCGCGATCACCTCAAAGATGTGCGCGACGACCGTGCTGTTGCTCCCGTCGATCTCCGCGGCGGAGGCAACGTGCCGCTTCGGAATGACCAGAAAGTGCGTTGGCGCCTGCGGCGCGATGTCGTTGAAGGCATAGCACAGCTCGTCCTCATAGACTTTGGCGCTGGGAATTTCCCCGGAAATGATCTTGCAAAACAGGCAATCCGACATGATATGGCTCCTTTCTTCTGTTGTACCTATAAAAACCGGTTCTGCCGCGCGTCATACGCGTAACCGATCGCGGCGAGCGCGTCGGCGATCTTCTCCGGCTCCGCGCCCTCCGCGGCGCAAAGCTCGTCGAAGCTTTCATATTCGTCGCGCAGCTTCGTGTTCACGACGCTCAGCAGCATGGCGGGATCGCGCGGGAGCATCAGCCCACCGCCTTCTCCACAAACGGTCTCACCGCCGCGAGCGCGTCCGCGACCTTACTCGCGTCGCTGCCGCCGCCCATGGCGCTGTCCGGCTTGCCGCCGCCCTTGCCGCCGACGATGGGCGCAATTTCCTTGATGATGTCGCCCGCCTTGACGCCCTTCGCCACCGCGTCCTTGCCGCAGACCGCAAGCAGCGTCACCTTTTCGCCCGCGAGCGCGATGACCGCGACGACGGACGCATCCTTGTCGCGCAGCACGTCGCCCATTTGGCGGAGGCTGTTGGGGTCGCCGGAGGAAACGGTCGTGGTAACGACGTGCAGCCCGCCGACGTCCGCGGCGTTCTTCAGCAGATCGCCCGCGCTGCCCGCGCTCTCCTTCGCCTTGTACTGCTCGATGAGGCGCTTCGCCTCGCGCAGCTCGTCGGTAATCTGCTCCGCGCGGTGCTCCAGCTCCGCGGAGTTGGTATGCAGCGCGTTCGCCGTGTGCGCGATGGTCTCCTCCGCCTGATCGAGCAGCTTCAGCACTGCGGGGCCGGTGACCGCCTCGATGCGGCGCACGCCCGAGGCGACCGACGACTCGCTCACAATACGGAACAGCCCGACCTCGGCGGTGTTAGTCAAATGCGTACCGCCGCAGAACTCCATGGAAACGCTGCCGTTCTCGCCCATCTCGACCACGCGCACGACGTCGCCGTACTTCTCGCCGAACATGGCGACGGCGCCCTTCTTCTTCGCCTCCTCGATGGGAAGCTCCTCGGTGACGATGGGATTTCCAAAAAGAATGTCCCCGTTGACCATATCCTCGATCTTGCGGCGCTGCTCCGGCGTGACCGCCTCAAAATGCGTGAAGTCGAAGCGCAGGCGGTCCGGCTCGACCAGCGAGCCCGCCTGATGGACGTGGTCGCCCAGCACCGCCTTGAGCGCGGCGTCGAGCAGATGCGTCGCGCTGTGCGCGCGGCGGATGCGATGACGGCGTTCGGGGTCGATCTGCGCGCGCACCGTGTCGCCCACGGAGAGCGTACCGCTTTTCAGCGTGCCGGTGTGGAGGTACTTGCCGCCCTTGTTCTTCTGCACGTCGCGCACCTCGAACCACATGCTCTCCGCGTTGGGCCAATCGTTGGCCTCGATCACGCCGTGGTCGGCGACCTGGCCGCCCATTTCGGCGTAGAACGTGGTCTTATCAAGCACGACGATGGCCTCCGCGCCCGCGGCGATCTCGTCGCGCGTCTCGCCGTCCGCGACGATGGCGAGCACCTTCGCCTCGCACACATCATGGTCATAGCCCACGAACTCGGTCGCTGGGATCTCCTTGCCGAGGTCGACGCCCGCCCAGCCGAGGTCGCCGAGCGCCTTACGCGCCTCGCGCGCGCGCTCCTTCTGCTCCTGCATCAGCTGCTTAAACGCGTCCTCGTCCACGCTCAGCCCCTCGTCCTTCGCCATCTCGATCGTGAGGTCGATGGGGAAGCCGAAGGTGTCGTACAGCTTGAACGCATCCGCGCCGGAGAACGTCGTCTCGCCCTTGCTCTTATGCTCGGCGAGCATCTCGGAGAATATCTTCATGCCGCCGTCAATGGTCTTGGCAAAGTTCTCCTCCTCGGTGCGGATGACCTTGGTGATGTATTCCTGCTTCTCGCGAATATCGTGATACTCGCCCTCATTGACCGCGACGACGGTGTCGACGATCGTGT
>CAMVGI010000107.1 GCA_947166955.1 uncultured Clostridia bacterium
GTGCAGGACCGCTTCGGCGAGGTCGGGAAGCTCCCGTATCTGCGCGAGGTCACGGGCCTGACCGTGGAGAACATCGTGGAGACCGCCAAAAAGGCAGTCGCCATCAAATAAGGCATAGGAAAAAGGAACGACATACGAATACGGGCGGTCATAAAGGCCGCCCGTATTTACAGGAGGTAATTAACGTGAAAATTGCGATCGGCAGCGATAAATCCGGCTTTTCCGCAAAGGAAGCCATCAAGGCCTATCTCACCGAGGCGGGCGTCCAATTCGACGACCTCGGCACCACCGACCTCGAAAACGTCCACCCCTACTATCAGGTCGCGTCCGAGGTCGCGCCCAAGGTGCAAAGCGGCGCGTACGACAAGGCGGTGCTCATCTGCGGCACCGGCGCGGGCATGAGCATCGTCGCCAACAAGTATAAGGGCGTCCACGCCGTCGCGTGCGAGGGCGTGTATTCCGCGAAGATGGCGCGCGCCATCAACAACGCCAACGTCCTTTGCATGGGCGGCTGGATCGTCGGGCCCGAGATGGCGGTCGAGATGGTCAAGACCTTCCTCGCCACCGAATGGTGCCAGGATCTGGAGGATTGGCGCAAGGAAAACATGAAGAAGTTCGCCGTTCAGGTCGCGAACATTGAGGACAGCGTCTATGGCAAGTGAGTTTGTTTACGCCCAGCCCGTCAAGATCTACTACGGCGCGGGTGAATTCGACAGGGTCGGCGAGATCCTGCACGCGCTCGGCTGCAGCCGCTGCATGCTCGTGAGCGACCGTTTCCTCGCCGACAAGGCGCAGCAGATGGTGCGCGATATTCCCGAGCTGTGCGCGGCGTTCTCCGACATTGAGGAGAACCCGCAGCTGCGCGGCGCGGAGGGCGTCGTGAAACTCATCCGCGAGCACAACGCCGACGCCGTCATCGGCATCGGCGGCGGCAGCACGATGGACACGGCGAAGTTCGCCGCGGCGACCGCGCTGGGCGACGCTACGCTCGTCGAGTATTACGACGGGAAAAAGCCCTTCCCCGAAAAGCGCCTCCCCGTCATCGCGGTGCCCACCACCGCGGGCACGGGCAGCGAGGTCACGCAGGTCTCCGTCATGAGCCACGACAAGGAAAAGAAAACCATCAACAATCCCGTTTTCATGCCGAAGATCGCCATTGTCGACCCCAAGCTGACCGCCACCGTTCCCCCGCGCACGACCATGAACACCGGCATCGACGCGATGGCGCACGCGCTGGAGGGTTATTGGAGCCGCAATCACAATCCCATTTCCGACCTGATGGCGATCGAGTCCGTCCGCCTCGTGCTGGAGAATCTCGAAACCGCGTACAAGGACGGGAGCAACATGGAAGCGCGCGGCAACATGTCGCTCGGCGCGCTCCTCGGCGGCCTCGCCTTCGCCCTGCCGAAGACCGCAGGCAGCCACGCCTGCTCGTATCCGCTCTCCGAGGACTACCACCTGCCCCACGGCGAGGCGGTCGCCTTCACGCTCGACAGCTTCGTGCGCATCAACGCCGACGCGCGTTTGAACGAGCTTTGCCGCCGCGTCGGCCTCAAGGACGCAGACGAGCTTGCCGACCGCATCGCCGCGCTCAAGGAACTCGGCGGGCTGCGCCGCCGCCTCGGCGACCTCGGCGAGCACGTGGATCTGGACAAACTGGCGCACGACAGCGCCGTGCATCCGCTCATGGGCAACAACCCCGTCCCCATGGACGAAGCGAAGCTTCGCGCGATGTTTGAAAAGCTGAGATGAACGAGCGTCTCAAGTACACCCTGACGGTCGCCGGCATGGTGGTGTCGTGGTCGATCTTCTACGCCGTCAGCAAGCTTGTCGTGAGCGCCACCGGTTCGCCGCTGCTCGGCGGCTTCCTGCTGCGCGTGGCGGCGCTGGCGTTCCTCACGGTGCAGCTTGTCGCCGACGGCAGCTTCAAGCGTCTGTTCGCTCAGCGCGGCAAGGCGCTCGCCATTCTTGTGCTGATCGGCACGTTCGGCTTTCTGCTCGACCTGTTCGCCAACCTCGGCTACCTCCACGGCAGCCTCAGCACCGGAACGGCGCTGCTCAAGACCGACGTTTTGATGGTAAACCTTGCAACGGTTATCATTTACAAGAAGAAGCTCTACCCCTCCGACTGGCTCGGCACCGCGATCATGCTCGCGGGCGTGCTGTTGGTGCTGGGCGTGGACTTCGGCGGCATGGAACTGCATCTCACCGACCTCTTCTTCCTGCTCTCCGCCGCCTGTGTGAGCGCAAACGCCTTTATCATCAAAGCGGCGCAGGAAAAGTACGGCGAGGACTCGGACATGATCTCGTACTACAACAACTTCACCGTCCTCGTCCTCTTCGGCATTTCCTCCGCGGCGACGGGCGCGTTTCGCACCGGCGCCCTGAACACGATCCCGCATTTCTGGCCTCTGGTCGCCCTCGGCGGCCTCGCCCAGACCGGCATCTATTTCTTCTACTATCGCAATCTCAAGCACTTCGAGGTCTGGCTCGTGAAGCTCTACCTCCTGCTGATGCCCGTTCTCAGCTGCTTTATCGGCGTATTCTTCTTAAATGAGGAGCTGACCGCGAAAAAACTGCTCGGCATCGGCATCGTGCTCGCGGGCGCGGCGGTGATTTTGCTGCGCGCGCGCATCAACCGCGCGGAGCAAAGCGCGGAAGCGGCAAAATAAACCAGGAAAGGAGGACGGCGCAATGTCCTTGGAAGGCGACAATATGATGGGCGTCAAGCGCAACAACCGCAGCGCCGCCCTCCGCATTCTTCACGAGAACGGCGGCATGTCCCGCAAGCGTCTGGCGGAGAGCATGAAGCTCACCCCCGCCGCGATCACGAAGATCGTGGGCGAAATGCTCGGCGAAGGGCTGCTGCTGGAGGGCGAATCCGTCACCAGCGGCACCGCCGGACGGCGGGAAATCATGGTGCGCCTCAACGAGCGCAGCGCCTGCGCGCTCGGTCTCCTCATCAATCTGCATCAGGCGATCCTCTCCGCCACCTGGCTGGACGGGACGGTGATCTTTTCCGAGGAGCTTTCGCTTCCGCGCCACGCCGACGCGGAAGCGACGGTCACGCGCCTGTGTGCGCGGCTCATGGAGCTTTCGGAGGCAAACGGTCTCGCGCGCGACGCCATCGTGGGCGTCGGCGTAGCGGTGCGCGGCATCACGTCCGCCGACGGGCGGAGCGTTTCGAACAGCTTCGGCGCGCTTGCCGACCGGAACTATCCCCTGTGCCGGCGCGTGGAGGAGTTGACCGGTCTTCGCGCCGTGATGGCAAACAACGTGCGCGCGCTCTTCTCCGCGCACATGTTCCTCTCGCGCGACCAGGCGGCGGGTTCGCAGTTCTTCCTGCGCTGCGAGTACGGCATCGGCGCGTCGCTGTCCATCGACGGCAAGATCTGGCACGGCGTGACCGAGCAGTGCGCCGAGATCGGGCACATTCCGGTCGTCCGCCGCGGCGGGAAGCCCTGCGTCTGCGGCAAAAGCGGCTGTCTTGAGACGATCGCCTCGCCGACCGCGATCTGCGCTTCGGCGCAGGAGATCCTCTCGAGCGAACGCACGCCGGTGCTGTGGAAGCTGTGCGAGAAGAAACCACCGGAGTCGCTCACGCTCGACGACGTGTTCTCCGCCGCGTGCAGCGGCGACGAGGGCGCGGCGGAGATCGTGGACAACGCCGTCATGACGCTCGGCGCGGCGCTCAAGTCGGTGATCTATCTCGTCGATCCGGCCAAGATCGTGCTCTACGGCAGGATGTTCGACAATTCCTATTACCTCTCGCGGCTTTTAAGCGAGGTGCGCGAGGGCGTCGACAGCGCGCACGCCGTCGCCATCGAGGTAAGCCCCTACAACCACCGGCTGGAGGACAAGGCGGCGAGCCTGCTCGCGGTGGAAGACTTCTTTGACAACGGAGGCATCCGATGATGGATCAAACGCTTGACCTACTGCGTGAAAAAAATCCCGGCCTGCCGCTTTTCAGCGTGCATGACCGTGAATTCCGCCGCTACGGCTGCGTATTTTCCTTTGACCGGCAGGCGGCGCTCTCCGCCGCGCTCGCCAAGACCGCGCTGCCCGAGACCGGCAACCGCTACGCCGCATCCGAGCCGGAGCTGGAGGCCGTGGGCGCGGGGCTCGCGCTCAGCGAGGCCTGCTTCGGCGGCAAGCCGGTGCAGGTCGGCTGCTGCAACGGGCATGGGTTTACTATGAACGCGATGGAATACCACCGCTGCAGCGAGGTAAATCTCACGACCACAGGGCTTGTCTTGCTGCTCGCGGCGCCGGAGGCGCTGCACGACGGCGTGCTCGACTCCCGCGACGTGGTCGGCTTCTATCTCCCGCCCGACACGGCGGTGGAGATCTATCCGATGGTGATGCACTTCGCCCCCTGCCGCGTCGCAAGCGGCGGCTTCAACTGCCTCGTCGTGCTGGAAAAGGGCACGAATCAGCCGCTCGACACGGTCGACACGACGCTTCCCGGCGAGGACAAGCTGCTGTGGATGACGAACAAGTGGCTGACCTGCCACCCCGACTCCCCGCAGGCGGAGAAGGGCGCGTACCAGGGCATCCGCGGCGAAAATCTGACGCTGAAAATCTGAAAAACGCAAAAAGAGACCGCTTTGTGCGTGGGGTATCAGGCGCACAAAACGGTCTTTATCAACTATTGCTTTAGGGCGAAATAATTGATAACAAACGCAAAAATGTTTCTATGAATAGTTGCTTCCGCATGAGTAATCACCTTTCATATGTCTGAACATCTTTGAGCAAAACGGAAAATCCGAACGCCGTGCCGATTAGCACGATGTTCGGATTATTCCAGTTTGGTGGACCTGAAGGGATTCGAACCCACGACCTTACGGATGCGAACCGTACGCTCTCCCGTGCTGACACAAAACATTACAGGGAGATTCAGTTTTGCCCGTCGCCATCATTTCTGACGCTCTCCTCAATCAAACGGTCAAAATCGCTCTGATAGCTGCGGTCCTGCAATACGCGGTACTGCTCAAACTCACTTTCCGCAAACGCCTTGGCAATCGCCGCAGTGACCTTTCCCTTGTCCTGCAAAATCTCCGCATCGTTGAACCGGAGAAAGGCGTCCAGCTTTTCCACCCAGTCCGCCATCGTCATCGGAATGTGCCGCCGCGCCTGCCGCGTCGCGTAGTCAAGGTACATCGTCACGATCTCGTTGAGCTCTTGGAGCTCATCCTTGAGCAGATAGTTTTTGGCAATAGACACATCCGCCTTCACGATCTTGCCGGTCGGCGCGTTCTTCCACGAGGTTAGCCCCATGTGCTCCTTTGTATGGTCCGCCCGCGCCATGATCATCTCCGCTGCGGTGTTCCCGCAGACGGCATAGTGCATCTTGTTCTGCACGGTTGCGAAAAAATCCCGCGTGATTTTGCTGTCGAGGTCGTAATCGACCGCCGTCGCATAGATATCGGTGATCTTCT
>CAMVGI010000108.1 GCA_947166955.1 uncultured Clostridia bacterium
CATGGGAAAACACCTCGTCGAAGCCCTTGTGCTGGAGCGCCGTCGCGAGCGAGACGACCTTGCAGATGCTCTGCATCGTGAAGCGCTGCTCCACGTCGCCGTACTCGATGCTCTTTCCGTCCGGCGTTTTGATGCACAGGCCAAGATACACGGGATTCGCCTTGCCGAGTTCGGGAATATAGTCGGCGACCTTGCCCTGAAGGAGAAATTGCCGGCCGTATTCCCACGCCGCTTTCGCGGTTTCCTGTAACATGAGATCACCTCTTTCAGCGCAATAGTATAGACCATACATACAAAAAAGTCTAGACCTGTTTTTAAAAACACAGCGAAATAGACAAAATCCGCGCCGCGGCTCAAAAGAGCCGCGGCGCGGATAAAACGGTTCCGCGTCTGTCTCAGCGGGTCTTGATGTCCAGCATATCCGCCGTGCGCGGGGTTTTGTAGGGGTTGAGGAAGGCGTTGACCATCTCCAGCGTTGCGTCGGGGTCGAGATACATGTAGGGCGTGTGCCACGAGGCGGGGAACATCATCGTGTGGAGCTTTTCGTCGTTGCCCGCGTCGAAGCCGAGGCCCTTTTGCGCAAACCACGCCATATCGGTGGCGGAGAGGTTGGTGTCGACGTGCTCCGCGGCGATTTTGAGATAGTTGTTGAGCTTCGTGACGTTGTTCCACGAAAGGAGCTTCTTCGCCACGGCGGTCAGCACGCCGCGCTGCGTCTCCATGCGGCCGGTGTCGGTATAGCCGGTGTTGTCGTTGTTGTGGCGGAAGCGGCAGACCTCAAGCGCCTGCTGACCCGAGAGGTGCTGCATGCCCGGTTCGTAGTGGATGTGCAGATCCTGCGCGGGGTCGTCGTAGTTCATGGCGCACGGCACGTCGAAATCGACGCCGCCCAGCTCGTCCACGAGCGCCACAAAGCCCTTCACGTCGACCTTGATGTAGAAATCGAGCGGCAGGCCGAAGGTGCGCGAGACCTCCTCGGTAAGCTGCTCCATGCCGCCGTTGGCATAGGCGGCGTTGATCTTCTTGAGCTTGCGCTTGACGTTCACGCAGGTGTCGCGCGGGATGGACGCCATGCTCACGTCCTGCTCGTCCACGTCGTAGCGTACGACGATGAGGCTGTCGGTGTTGCTGCCGACCTTGTCCATGCCGACGAGCAAAAAGGTATAGCAGCGCCTTTTGCGCGCATAATCGCCCGGAGCGCTTGCCTCGTGCGATTCGTCCGCGGTCGCCATCGCGGGCACGGCGATCTCCGGCTCGGGGACGAGCAGCCGCCACGCGGCGTACGCGCCCGCCGCGATCAACGCCAGAACCAGCAGGACGCGGAGAAAGCCGCCGCCCTTCTTTTCTTTTTTCAAAACGCGTTTGCCTTCGCTCATGCGCATCAGTCCTCTCTTTCAACAATAACAGTCAGCATAGCGCAGCGGCGTGCGTTTGGCAAGCGCCGACAGGCT
Organism: uncultured Clostridia bacterium; assembly: GCA_947166955.1. The sequence goes on from CAMVGI010000108.1 coordinate 1,452, forward strand.
GAAAATTCCGCTCCGCGCGGCGCGTTTTTTGTGCAAGCGGCAAAAAGAAAGCCGCGGAGGACCCTCCGCGGCTTTCCGGATACACCCTGCTCGGGACGTTATCTGTGCTCGTCGTGCTGATAGAGGTTTTCCCACTTCTTCGTCTCGAAGAAGCGGTCTATCGAGGCGAGGATGTCCCCCTTGTTCATGGACTTGAGGAGATACCCGTCCGGCTTGAGGCGCATGACGCTCACCACGCTGTCGCGGTCGTTCTTGCCCGTGAGGAAGATGATGGGGATCTTTGCGGAGTTCGGCTCGCTGCGGATCATCTCCATCACCTGCGGGCCGGGCGTGATGGGCATGTCGTAGTCCAGCAGGATCAGGTCGGGCGTGTGCGCGGCGATGTAGGTGATCGCCTGCATGCCCGAGCGCGTGGCGGTGACGCGGTACTTGGGCGAGAGCCAGCTCTGCATGGTCTGCAAGAACATGGTGTCGTCGTCCACAAGCAGGATGTGCTGCTCCTTTTTGCGCGCGTCGCCCGTGCGGATGAGCGTGTGGATCGCGGCGGAGAGGCCCTTGACGTCGATGGGGCGCGGGAACTCGTGCTCGATCAGGTTTTTGGGGATGATCTCCTCGATCTCCGCAAGCTCCTTCTCGTAGCCCACGACGCACAGCGGCTTTTCGTCGCTGAAGCAGAAGTCCTTGAGATAGACGAGCAGCTCCGGCGAGTCGTAGACGAAATCCCCGCCGAAGAGCAGCACCACGTCCGCGCCGTTTTTGACGGGTTCGATCTTTTCGATGTCCGGCTCGACGCGGATCGTCTCGATCTCCATGCCCTTGAGGCTGGAGACCAGCGTGTTGGTCATCATCGCCGCGCCGTGATTGATCAGCAAAACTTTCCCTGCCATTGCGGTGTCCTCCGTTTATGATAGTCGTTTACGACAACAGTTCGTTGACCTTGTCCCAATCGAACGCCTCGATCGCGCCGCGCAGCGCGTCGACCTTTTGGCGCTCCGGCTCCGGAATGCGGTAGCCCTTGAGAAAGTCCAGCACATAGCGCGCGTTGTCCGCATCGAGATTCGTCGCAAGTTCGCGGATGCCGTCGTACGCCTCTTGCAGCTCATCGTCGGAAATGAGCGGCAGCGATCCGTCGTCCTGCGCGGTTACATCCGGCGTTTCCGTCTCGCGCAGCGGCGCGAGCGCGCCGCCCAGCGCGCGAAAGCGTTCAAGCAGCTCGTCAAGGCCGCCGAACAGCGTCTCCGTATCGCCCGCCTTGCCCGCGAGCTCCAGCTTTTCCGCGAGCGCGCCGAGGCTTTCCGCGCCGATCGTGCGCGACATGCTCTTGAGCGCGTGTACCTTTACCGTCGCGTTCGCCGCGTCGTTTGCCGCGCGGTAGCCTTCGATCTCGTCCGCGCCGGACGAGGCGTTCTTTGCGAAGATCGTCAGCGTTTCCAGATACCCTGCCGCCGAGCCGCAGTGGCGAAGTCCCGCGTCCGCGTCAAGCCCGCCGACGGCGGAGAGCCACTCCGGCAGCGCGGCGTCGTCCTCGTCGTCCGCTTCGTCCTCGTCGGCGGCGGGGGAGGACGCGGACAGCTCCGGCTGCTCCCGCTCCGTGAGCGCCCACAGGCGGTCGCTGCCTTTCCACACGCGGATGTCCGCCGTGCGTTCGGTCATCACGTAGTCCTTGTCCTCGTCGATCATGGCGAGGAGCACCTTCGCGATCTCTGGGTCGAACTGTGTGCCCGCGCAGCGCTCGATCTCCGCGCGCACCGCGCTCTGCGCCTTGGGCTGCGAATACGTGCGCGTCGAGGTCATGGCGTCGTAGCAGTCCGCGAGGCAGATGATGCGCGCCGCCTCGGGGATGTCCGTTCCCTTGAGACCGTCGGGGTATCCGCCGCCGCCGTACTTTTCGTGGTGCGAGCGCGCGCCGGCGGACAGCTCCGGCATCTCGGTGATGAGGCGCAGGATCTCGCTGCCGATGACGGTGTGGCGCTTGATCTTTTCGAATTCCTCGTCGCTCAGGCGCGAGGCCTTGTTGATGATCTCCTCCGGCACGCCGATCTTGCCGATGTCGTGCAGAAGGCCCATTTCATAGATGTGCTCCTGCTCGACGGCGCTTTTGCCCATGCGCCGCGCGATCTCGGCGGAATACGCCGCGACGCGCTCGGAGTGGCCGTTCGTGTAGTGGTCCTTCGCGTCGACCGCCTTTGAAAGCGCGAGCATCATCTCACGCGTGAGGTGTTCGGCGCGCAGCGTCTGACGGCGCACCTCGCCGCGAAGATCCCGCTGCAGACGGTCGAGCGCGATGATGCGCTTTGTCCGCTGGAGCAGCACCTCCGGCACGAAGGGCTTTCGCACGAAGTCCGACGCGCCGCCGCGGAAGCCGCGGATCTCCGCTTCCTCGTCGCTTGCGCCGGTGAGGAACACCACGGGAATCTCGCTCGTCGCGCTGCTCTCGCGCAGCGCGCGCAGCACGTCGAAGCCGCTCATGTCCCCGAGGTTGATGTCGAGCAGAATGAGGTCGGGGCGCAGCGCCTCCGCCTGCATGGGCGCCTCGGCGCCGGTGCTGCAGGCTTCCACGCGGAAGCTCCTGCCGAGGATGTTGGCGGCGAGCGTGCAGATCACCGGATCGTCGTCCGCGATGAGCACCGTCGGCTTGCCGCGCAGCGATTTCGCGTCGGGTGCGGCGTCCGTATCGGACGGAGATTGCACCTTGTCCGCGGGAAGGTATGCCATGAGCAGTTTTTCCAGCTTCGCGCCGTCCACGGGCTTGGAGAGGTAGTCCGAAAAGCCCGCTTCGAGATACATCTCCCGCGCGCCGGAGATCGCGTTCGCGGTCAGCGCGACGAACGGCTTTCCGGCAAGCTCCGGCAGCTTCTTAAGCTCCCGCATGGTCTCGATGCCGTCCATGTCCGGCATCATGTGGTCGATGAGAAAGACGTCGAACGTCTCCTGCGCAGCTTTCGCGAGCGCCTCCTTGCCGGACGCCGCCGTCACGACCTGCACGCGCGTTTTCTTGAGCAGGCTGCGGATGACCGTGAGGTTGACCGGCGTATCGTCCACGACGAGAATGCGCGCCTGCGGCGCGTGGAACAGCTCGCGATACGTCTTGCGCGGCGCGTTCGTCTCATAGCGTCCGGCAAAGCTGCCGATCGGCGACCATTTGAGGACGGGCTGCTCCACCGCGAAGGAAAACGTCGAGCCTTCGCCATAGACGCTCTCAACGTCGAGCCGGCTGTCCATCAGCGCCAGCAGCTTTTTCGTGATGCTCATGCCGAGGCCCGTGCCCTCGATGTTGCGGTTGCGCATCTCCTCGATGCGCGCGAACGGCGAGAACAGACGCTCCATGTCCTCGGCCTTCATGCCGATGCCCGTGTCGCTCACGCGGACGCACAGCGCGATACGCTCGTCCGAACGCTTTTCGTAGCCCACGCGGAGCGTCACCGTGCCCGTTTCCGTGTACTTCACGGCGTTGGAAAGGAGGTTCAGCGCGCATTGGCGGATGCGGATCTCGTCGCCGCAGAGCAGGTGCGGCGTGTTCTCGTCCACCTCGACGACGAAGCGCAGGCCCTTGCTCTCCGCGCGCGGGCGCGTCATGTTCACAAGGTCGTTGACGAGCGAACTGAGATCGTACCGCGCGGGCAGGATCTCCAGCTTGCCCATCTCGATCTTGGAAAAGTCGAGAATATCGTTGATGATGGACAGCAGCGTGCGCCCCGCCGATTGGATGTCGTCCGCGTAGGCGACGATCTGCTCCTCGCCGCTTTCACGCAGGATCATCTCGTCCATGCCGAGGATGGCGTTGATGGGCGTGCGGATCTCGTGCGACATATTGGCGAGGAAAGTCGATTTTGCGCGGTTTGCCGCGTCGGCGATGCGCTTTTGCTCGCGCAGCTCCTCCATGTAGCGGTAGTGCTCGGTCTCGTCCACGAGCGAATACACCGTGCCGGAGGCAAGACCGTCGCCGGCCCGCGC
>CAMVGI010000109.1 GCA_947166955.1 uncultured Clostridia bacterium
TCGCAAGTCTGCAGCTGCCGCGCGGCGTCATTCTGGCCGCCATCCACCGCGGAGGCGAAGTGCTGATCCCAAACGGCAGCACCGTTTTGGCGGAGGGCGACGCGCTGGTGCTCGGCGCCGCGCCGCTGCGCGGCGACGTGCCCATCGAACTGAAAGAACTGGTGCTGCTGGACAAGCACCCGTGGAACGGGCAATACCTCCGCGACCTCGACATCTCGCGCCAGACGATCATCGTCCTGCTCAAGCGCGACGGACGCGCGATCATTCCCAACGGTTCGACGCGCCTCAAGGCGGGCGACACGCTGCTGTTGCACACGAAAACGCATGTCTCCGGCAGCACGAAATTCTCGGTCTGAACGCAAAACAAAAGGACGCCGCCTGCGCGCAGGCGGCGTTCTTGCTTTGCGTTTACTTTTCCTTTTCCTCGGTGGCGAACGCCTTGTCCGTCTCCTCCATGCACTCCATGTAAAGGCCGGAAACGTAGCGGTCTTCGATGTACAAGCCGATGTTCGGGAACTGCATCGAGCCGGACGCCTGATCGTACGCCATCGCGTATTGCAGGAACTTGTAATACTCGTGCTGCTCCGTGCCGCGCAGCGCGGCCTCCGCCTCCGGCGAAAGGCGCAGCTCGGAGAGGATCGCGTCGAGCGTCATACCGGTGACCTGCTCGAGCATACTGATCAGGCCCATGTAGAAGCCCTGCTCCTTGGGGATGGTGGTGTCGGCGTTGAGGATCAGCCTCTCGATGAACCGCGCGCGCAGATACGCGCGGCGCGCCTGCTCGTCGGAGTTCGCGATGTTGACCTGCTTGAGAAACTGCACCGTCGTCCAATTGCGGATGCCCTCCAGGCCGATCATCGTCATGGCGCGGCGGATCTCCAGCGCAATGTTGTCGCGCGCGTAGCGCGCCTTGAGCGCGTGGCGCAGGAACAGGTGCGTGAGCATCGAGTCGCCCTCGACGACGCGGCAGCACATCTCGAAGTTGGGATACGGCTTCATCAGCTCCAAAAGCATCCTGCCGTAGGGCGTCGCCGTCAGCGAGACCTGCTTGGTCACGGTGTCGGGCCGCTCGAAGAAATAGCCCTGGAAGAGCGTGAACTTGAGGCTCTGCACCATCTCGAACTCGGCCTCCGTCTCCACGCGTTCCGCGAGCAGCTGCGCGCGGCACATGCGAAGGCGCTGGAGCATATCCTTGAGCTGGAGTTTGTTCTTGCCGCCCGTCTTGATGCGGATGACGTCGAACATGTTGATGATCTGGTCGAACTTGAGGCGGCCGTTCTGCTCGCTGTAGCTGTTGAGCGAGAGCCGGTAGCCCGCGCGCTGAAGACCCGAGAGCTTATTGGCGAGCGCCTCGTTGACGAACACCTCCGCCGGGACCTCCACGATGATCTCGTTGGGGTCGAACAGGTAGGCGAAGTCGTCCATGATAAGGTTGCGCGTGAAGTTGATGTAGGCGGGCAGGCCGTTCGTCAGGTTCTTGATGCCGAACACGTTGACCGCGTCGAGCAGGACGCTCTTGGTCATCTCGTCGCCGTCCATGCCCGTCGCCGCCGCGCCGACCTGTTGGTTCCGGCGATACAGCAGCTCATAGCCCGCGACGTTGAACACCGTGTTGTAAATGGCTTGCCGCCCGATATACGCATACACTGTAGACCGCGCTCCTTCCGCTTTGCATATCAATACATGTATATTTTACCCTATCTTTGGCGCGGTTGTCAAGAAAAAGGCACAAACCGGAAACCGGTTTGTGCCTTCTCTGATTCGACGTCTTGTCTCAGCTTCCCGCCATTTCGGCGTCCCGCGCGCGGCGCTCCTCGATGGCGTCCTTGAGCACCATGTCCTTGACCTTCATGAGCCGGATGGTGTTCGCGCGCTCGTTTTCGTCGAGCTTCATGGTGATATATTTGATGCTCTCCTGCATCTCGGGGATCTTGACGTACTCCAGCGCGTTGACGCGGCGGCGGGTCTTTTCGATCTCCTCCGCCATCAGCTGCGCCGACTTCTCGATCTGCGCGAGCTTGAGCATCTTGCGGAACACCTTGCCCAAGGCGTCCACCGCCGCGTCCAGCTCGCCGCTCGTCGCGGCGAAGCCGTAGGGGTAGATGTCCGCGTCGGACTTCGTCTTGGTCTGGAAGTCGTATATCGGCACGTTGACCGACATGATGTTCTGGAACGTCATCGTCAGCTCGACGCTCTGCTTGGGATACATGAGCGCCTGCTCCAGCGCCTGCGAGCTCATCAGCGCCGAGGCGACGGTGAACGAGCCGTGCACCGTCATCAGCTCCTCCTCGACCTCCGCGCGGAGCGTGCGCACCTCGCGCACCGTGTCGAGGAACTGCTTCATCAGCTCGTCGCGCTTATCCTTGAGCAGCTTGTGCCCGCGCTGTGCCGTGCGGAGCTTGCCCTTGAGGCGGGTCAGCTCCATTCTGGTCGGGTTTACCGCTACGTTCGGCATGGGTCACCCTCCCTTCCTTACGCTTTGTCCTTCGGCCAGTACTTCTCGATGTACTCCGGCTTGATGCGCTTGAGCTCGGACTTCGGCAGAATGCTCAGCAGCTCCCAGCCGAGGTTGAGCGTCTCCTCGATCGTGCGGTTCTGGTCGTAGCCTTGGTTTACATAACGACGCTCGAACTCGTCCGCAAACTTGGCGTACAGCAGGTCGGTGGGGGTCAGCGCGGCTTCGCCGAGGATGGACATAAGCTCCTTGTTCTCCTTACCGGTGGAATACGCGGCAAAAAGCTGGTTCATGGTGTTGGCATGGTCCTCGCGCGTCTTGCCGACGCCGATGCCCTTGTCCTTCAGACGGCTCAGCGACGGCATAACGTCGACCGGCGGCTCGATGCCCTGACGGTACAGCGCGCGGGAGAGGATGATCTGCCCCTCGGTGATGTAACCGGTCAGGTCGGGGATCGGGTGGGTCTTGTCGTCCTCGGGCATGGTGAGGATGGGGATAAGCGTGATGGAGCCGGGCTTGCCGAGCTGGCGGCCCGCGCGCTCATAGAGCGTGGCGAGGTCGGTGTAGAGGTAGCCGGGGAAGCCGCGGCGTCCGGGGACCTCCTTCTTCGCCGCCGAAACCTCGCGCAACGCTTCGGCGTAGTTGGTAATATCGGTCATGATGACCAGCACATGCATGTTCTTCTCAAACGCGAGGTACTCCGCGGCGGTCAGCGCCATGCGCGGCGTCGAGATACGCTCGACGGCGGGGTCGTTCGCAAGGTTGGAGAACAGCACCGTGCGGTCGATGGCGCCGGTGCGGCGGAACTCGCTGACGAAGAACTCGGACTCTTCGAACGTGATACCGATGGCGGCGAACACGACCGCGAAGTTGGAGGCTTCGTCGCCGAGCACCTTTGCCTGACGCGCGATCTGCGCGGCGAGATTGGCGTGCGGAAGGCCGGAGCCGGAGAAGATCGGCAGTTTCTGCCCGCGCACCAGCGTGTTCAATCCGTCGATGGTGGAAACGCCGGTCTGGATGAACTCGTTCGGGTAGTCGCGCGCCGCCGGATTCATCGGCAGGCCGTTGATGTCCTTGTACTCCTCGGGCAGGATCTCGGGGCCGCCGTCGATGGGCTGGCCCATGCCGTTGAACACGCGGCCGAGCATGTCGCCCGAAACGCCGAGCTGCAGCGGATGGCCGAGGAAGCGCACCTTCGCGTCGGCGAGGTTGATGCCCGCGGCGGACTCGAAGAGCTGAACGACCGCGGTGTCGCCGTTGACCTCAAGCACCTTGCCGCGGCGGACGGAGCCGTCCTGCAGCTCAATCTCGACGAGTTCGTCGTAGGTGACGCCTTCGACCAGGCGCACCATCATCAGAGGGCTTACGATCTCCTCTACGGTTTTGTATTCACGGATCATCAGTCCTCACCTCCCTCGGCGGCGATCTCGCCGATCTCCTTCGCCATATTCAGGCGGATCTGGTCGTACGCCGCGTTGTATTCCTCCACGGGTACGCTCTTGGCGCGGCCGATGGCCTCGCGCTGCGGGATATTGAAGAGCTTCGCCACCGGCGCGCCCTTTGCGATGGCGTCGCGGCAGCGGCGGTCGTATTCGAGCACGAGGTCGAGGAGCTTGCCCTGACGGTCGTAGCTGGAATAGCCGTCGATGTCGGTGAACGCGTTCTGCTGCAGATAGTCCTCGCGGATCATGCGCGCGACCTCCAGCGTCAGCTGGTCGCCCGGCGAGAGCGCGTCCTTGCCGACGAGCTGGACGATCTCGTTGAGGCTCGCCTCGCTCTGGAGGATGGACATCGCCTGCGTGCGGTTGCGCATGAAGCTCTCGCCGAGGTTTTCGTCGAACCACGGCTTGAGGGAGTCGAGGTACAGCGAATAGGAGTTGAGCCAATTGATGGCCGGGAAGTGGCGGCGATAGGCGAGCTGCGCGTCGAGCGCCCAGAACACCTTGACGATACGCATCGTCGCCTGCGACACCGGTTCGGAGAGGTCGCCGCCCGGAGGCGAGACCGCGCCGACGGCGGTGAGGCTGCCGCGGCGCTCGTCAGAGCCGATGCACTCCACGCTGCCCGCGCGCTCATAGAACTGCGCGAGACGGGAGGCGAGGTACGCGGGGTAGCCCTCCTCGCCGGGCATCTCCTCCAGACGGCCGGACATCTCGCGCAGCGCCTCCGCCCAGCGGGAGGTGGAGTCCGCGATGACCGCCACGTCGTAGCCCATGTCGCGGAAGTACTCCGCGATGGTGATGCCGGTGTAGACCGACGCCTCGCGCGCCGCGACGGGCATATCGGAGGTGTTCGCGATCAGCACCGTGCGCTTCATTAGGCTCTCGCCCGTGCGCGGGTCCTTCAGCTCCGGAAACTCGCGCAGAACGTCGGTCATCTCGTTGCCGCGCTCGCCGCAGCCGATGTAGATGACGATGTCTACGTCCGACCACTTCGCAAGCTGGTGCTGCACGACCGTCTTGCCCGAACCGAACGGGCCGGGGACCGCCGCCGTGCCGCCCTTGGCGATGGGGAAGAGCGTGTCGATGATGCGCTGGCCCGAGGAAAGCGGCTTCGTGGGCGGATATTTCTTTTCATAGGGGCGGCCGATACGGACCGGCCACTTCTGGAGCATTTGCAGCGGGACCTCCCTGCCGTCGTCCGTCTTGAGCGTGGCGATGGTCTCGGTCACGTTGAAGCTGCCGCTCTTGATGTCGGTGATGGTGCCCTTGAGATTGGGCGGAACCATGATTTTATGGAGCACGACGGGCGTTTCGGGCACGGTGCCGATGATGTCGCCGCCCGTGACCTTGTCGCCGACCTTCGCCGTCGCGGTAAAGTCCCACTTCTTTTCAGATGCACCGTGACCGAGATGT
>CAMVGI010000110.1 GCA_947166955.1 uncultured Clostridia bacterium
AAAGGAGGGTATCACAGCGTGAAAAAAGAATGCATCGCCATGCTGCTCGCCGGCGGACAGGGAAGCCGGCTCTACGTCCTGACGGAGAACATGGCAAAGCCCGCCGTGGCGTTCGGCGGCAAGTTCCGCATCATCGACTTTCCGCTCTCCAACTGCACCAACTCGGGCATCGACACCGTGGGCGTGCTGACGCAGTACCGCCCGCTGGAGCTCAACGCCTATATCGGCTCCGGCCAGCCGTGGGATCTCGACCGCGAGGACGGCGGCGTCCATATCCTGCCGCCGTATCAGAGCGCGACCGGCGCGAGCTGGTACAAGGGCACGGCGAACGCGATCTATCAGAACATCGGTTTCGTGGATATGTACGACCCCGATTACGTGGTGGTGCTTTCGGGCGACCACATCTACAAGATGGACTACTCCGACATGGTCGCGCAGCATAAAAAGACGGGCGCGGCATGCACCATCTCCGTGATGGAGGTGCCGTGGAGCGACGCGCCGCGCTTCGGCATCATGAGCGTGGACGCGGACGACAACATCACCGAGTTTGCCGAAAAGCCCAAGGAGCCGAAGAGCAACCTCGCCTCGATGGGCATTTACGTATTCACGTGGAGCAAGATGCGCGAGTATCTCATCGCGGACGAGAACGACCCCAAGAGCGAGAACGACTTCGGCAAGAACATCATTCCCGCGATGCTCGGCAAAAACGAGAAGATGGTCGCCTACCGCTTCGCGGGCTATTGGAAGGACGTCGGCACGCTCGACTCCCTCTGGGACGCCAATATGGACATGCTCGCCACCGGCAGCGGTCTTGACCTCTTTGAACACGATTGGCCCATCTACGGGCGCTGCGCGTCCGCGCCGCCCGCCTTCCTCGGCAGGGATTCCCACGTGGAGCACTGCGCGCTCACGCGCGGCAGCGTGGTGGGCGGCAGCGCCGAGAACTCCGTGCTTTCGGAGAACAGCACCATCGAAGACGGCGCAAGCGTCGAGTACTCCATTCTGATGCCCGGCGCGGTCGTCAAATCCGGCGCGCAGGTCTATTACGCCATCATCGGCGAAAACACCGTCGTGGGCGAAAACGCCGTCATCGGCGCGCGTCCGGACGGCAGCGAGGGCTGGGGCGTCACGGTCGTGGGGCCTGAGACCGAGGTGCCGGCGGGCTACAGGCTCGCGGCGCATCACATGCTCAGCAAGGATGGCAAGGAGGTGGTGAGATGAACGGTCTGCACGGCATCATCTTCTCTTATGAGAAAGCGCCCGGTCTGCGGGAGCTGGTCGAGCACCGCATGCCCGCCTCCGTTCCCTTCGGCGGACGCTACCGCGTGGTGGATTTTGTGCTTTCCAACATGCAGAACGCCGGCGTCACGGACGTGGGCGTCATACTCCACGGCAACTATCAGAGCCTGCTGGACCACCTCGGCAGCGGAAAGACATGGGATATGTCCCGCAAGTACGGCGGCCTGCATATGCTGCCGCCCTTTGCCGGTGACCGCAGCCATCCCGGCGAGGTGTTCCGCGGCAAGCTGGAGGCGCTCGCCGGCGTCCGGCCGTATCTCGCGGACATTCGTCAGGACTATGTTGTGCTGGCGGACAGCGACGTGATCGTCAACCTCCCGCTTTCCGATGTGTTTGCGGCGCATATCGCCTCCGGCGCGGACATCACCTGCGTCTGCACGCCGAAGTATTCCGAGCCGGAGAACGCGACGTTCTTCGTGCTGGACAAGGACGGGCGCGTCGCCAAAACGCTCTGCGACCCCAAGAAGCCGGAGGGCTATCACTGCCTTGAGATGTATATCATGAGCCGCGAACTGCTGCTCCGCCTCGTGGACGAGTGTACCGCCGAGGAGAAGATCAGCTTCCGCCGCGACGTGCTCAGCGCGATGCGCGATTCGCTCAACATCCGCGGCTATGTTTGGGACGGGCCTGCGGCACAGATCCGCACGGTCAAGGAATACTACGACCGCAGCATGGACCTACTCGACGGAACGACCTACCGCGATCTGTCCAGCGCCGAGCGCCCGATCCGCGCCAAGGAGGACGACGAGTCGCCGACCTATATCGCCCCCGACAGCCGGTGCGTCAACTCCTTTGTCGCGGACGGCTGCATCATCGAAGGCACGGTGGAAAACAGCATATTGTTTCCGGGCGTCACCGTCGGCAAGGGCGCGACGGTGAAAAACAGCATCCTGTTCAAGCGTGTGTCGGTGGCGGCAAACGCGTCGATCTACTGCGTGATCGCGGACAAGTATGTGATACTGCGCGAGGGCGTTGCGCTGACGGGCAGCGAGAATTACCCGATGGTGGTCGCCAAGAACAGCGTGGTGTGAACGTCAGAAAATGCGCGGATTTTTTTGAAAAGGAGGAGCCTATGAACGTTTTATTTGTGACGAGCGAGGCGTCCCCGTTCTGCAAGACGGGCGGCCTTGCCGACGTGGCGGGAAGCCTTCCGCAGGCGCTCGCCAAGGGCGGGGACGACGTGAGCGTTATCCTTCCGCTCTATCAGAGCGTCGCGGACAAATGGCAGGAGCAGCTGCACTTTGAGAAATGGACTTACGTGCGCCTTTCCTGGCGCAGCGTTTACTGCGGACTGTTTTCCCTCGAAAAAGACGGCGTAACGTGGTATTTCGTCGATAACGAGTACTACTTCAAGCGCCCCGAGCTTTACGGGTACTTTGACGACGCGGAGCGTTTCGGCTTCTTCTCCCGCGCGGTGACGGAGCTGCTGCGCGACCTGCATGTGCGCCCCGACGTCGTCCACTGCAACGATTGGCAGTGCGCGCTCGTGCCCATCTATATCCACGACGAGGCCGTGCGCGACGAGTTTTACAAGGGCTTCCGCACCGTGATCACCGTTCACAACATAGAATATCAGGGCCGCTACGGACGCGAGCTGCTCGGCGATCTGTTCGGCCTCGCGCCGGGCTGGTACGACGGCGGCACCATGGCGTATGAGGGCGACATCAACCTTTTGAAAGGCGCGATCATCAACTCCGACGCCGTTACCACCGTCAGCCCCACCTACGCGCAGGAGCTTAAGTACGCTTACTTTGCCCACGGCCTTGAGAACGTCGTCGCCATGTGCGACGCGAAACTCCACGGCGTGCTCAACGGCATCGACGTCAAGAGCTACGACCCGCGCAAGGACAAGAGCATCGCCGAGCCGTACAGCCCCGCAAGACCCGCCGGCAAGGCGAAGGACAAGGAGCAGCTGCAACAGACGCTCGGGCTCCAGCTCCGGCCGAATACCCCGATCGTCGCCATGGTCACGCGTCTGGTCAGCCACAAGGGGCTCGACCTCGTGTGCGAGACGCTGGACTCCATTCTGGAAAAGGACGTCCAATTCGTCGTGCTCGGCAAGGGCGAGGCGCAGTACGAGGCGTTTTTCGACTATGCCTGCCAGCGCTATCCCGGGCGCGTCGCGGTCTATCTCGGCTATAACGACGCGCTGGCCCGCCAGATCTACGCCGGCGCGGATCTGTTCCTCATGCCGTCGAAGAGCGAGCCGTGCGGCCTTTCGCAGATGATCGCCATGCGCTACGGCACCGTGCCCATCGTGCGCGAGACCGGCGGCCTCAAGGACACCGTCCATGCCTATCAGGCGTGGAACGGCGAGGGCAACGGCTTTTCTTTCGCCAACTACAATGCGGGCGATATGTGCCACGTCGTGTGCGAGGCGATCGACCTCTACCACGACAATCCTACGGCGTTCCGCACGCTGCAAAAGCGCGGCATGAGCGAGGACTTCAGTTGGAAGCGCAGCGCGGAGGCGTATCACAACATCTATCAGTCGTTGTTATAAACAACGATTGACAGATAAGAAATCACCGTTTCGCAATTATTTCAGAATATAGGAGCTGTTTTTGATCCATGTCATCCATCAATACCGTAGAGAGAATGAAAAAGGCCGTCTGCGACAAGCTGGCGCTGAACTTCGGCTGCGCCGTGGAGGAGGCCACCGAGGCGCAGATGATGCGCGCGAGCGCGCTCGTGCTGCGCGAGATCATGGCGGATCGCGAGATTGCGACAAAACGGAAAACGCGCGAGCAGAAGGCGCGGCAGGTACACTATCTGTCCATGGAGTTCCTCATGGGGCGCAGCCTCAGAAAGAACGCATACAATCTGGGCGTGGGCGAGATTTTGACCAAGGCGCTTGAGGAGCTGGGCTTCCGCGCCTCGGACGTGTTCGAAGCCGAGCCGGACGCCGCGCTCGGCAACGGCGGCCTCGGCCGTCTCGCCGCGTGCTATCTCGATTCGCTCTCGACGCTGGAGATCCCCGCGACGGGCTACTCGATCTGCTATGAGCTGGGCATCTTCCGCCAGCGCATCGTGGACGGGCAGCAGGTCGAGCTTCCCGACGATTGGAAGGAACTCGGCGGCGCGTGGCTCCTGCCCAAGCCGCAGGAGGCGGAGAAGGTCTACTTCGGCGGAACCATCCGCCGCTTTTGGGACAACGAGCAGCTCCACATCGTAAACGAGGGCGCGACGGAGGTGCTTGCCGTGCCCTGCGACATGGAGATCGCGGGCTACGATACGCACCACGTCAACACGCTGCGCCTTTGGGACGCCAAATCCACGACGCCGATGGATATGTCGCTGTTCTCGCAGGGCGAATATCTGCGCGCGATGGAGGAGCACGCGATGGTCGAAACCATCGCCAAGGTGCTCTACCCCGAGGACAACCACATCGAGGGCAAGTCGCTGCGCCTCAAGCAGCAGTACTTTTTCGTTTCCGCCACGGTGCAGTCGGTCGTGCGCAAGCACATCGAGACCTACGGCACGGTGATGAACTTCCACGAGAAGAACGTCTTCCAAATCAACGATACGCACCCCTCGCTCGTCATTCCGGAGCTGATGCGCATTCTGATGGACGACGCGGGCCTTTCGTGGGACGAGGCGTGGAACATCACGCGCCAGTCCGTCGCCTACACCAACCACACGGTGCTTGCCGAGGCGCTGGAGCGCTGGCCGCAGGAGCTGATCGAGAGCCTGCTCCCGCGCGTGTGGGAGATCCTCGACGAGATCGCCAGACGCTATCAGGAGAAGATCGACGAGTACTATCACGATCCCGCCAAGACCGCGGAAATGGCGATCATCTGGGACGGGCAGGTGCGCATGGCGAACCTGTGCGTGGCGGTGTGCACGGCGGTCAACGGCGTGAGCGCGCTGCACTCCGACATCCTGCGCAACGACCTCTTCCGCGACCAGTGCGCGATGACGCCGGAGAAGTTCAAAAACGTCGCCAACGGCATCGACCACCGCCGCTGGCTCTCGGAGGTCAACCCGGGACTGAACGACC
>CAMVGI010000111.1 GCA_947166955.1 uncultured Clostridia bacterium
CGACCGCCTCATGCAGTCGGTCATGTTCAAGGCGGGCATGGAGACGCCCGCGAAAGCCATCGCCTTTTCGCTTCCGGTCGCGGATACCGCGGGGCTGCGGCTGGTGGACGACGACGCGGAGGAAACCGGAAAACAAACGGAATCGGAGGCAAAATAGCGCTTTGCGCGGGAACGCCGTTTTTTCGACAAACGAAAAGGGGGAGAGACATTTGAAACTGCTGCTTAAAAACGCAAAGATCTACGACGGTACGGGCGCGGACGCCTATATGGGCGACATTCTGGTCGAGAACGACCGCATCGTCCGTGTCGCCGCGGCGTCGGACGCCAACGCGGAGCGGGTGATCGACCTCGGAGGAAAGTCCGTGGCGTCGGGATTCATCGACGGGCATTCGCACAACGATTGGTTTGCCATCAAAAAAGAACCGCTGCCGTATTTTGAACCCTTCATCCGTCAGGGTATCACGACGTTCGTAACAGGCAACTGCGGCCTTTCGACCGTGGGCTTCGAGCCGGATTGCCGCTACGTCGACAAGATCGGCGGCGGACTGTTCGGCTTCCGCGAGGCACGCGGCGAATACGGCACGGTGGAGGACTATTTTGCCGCCGTGGACGGGAAGATGCCCTGCAACATGGCGCTGCTTGCGGGACACTGCTCGGCGCGCGCCGCCGTGGCGGGATACGAGAATCGCCCGCTGACCGCCGGAGAGGAAAAAGAGATGCTCGCCATCCTCGAAAAAGCGCTGCAGCAGGGCGCGGCGGGCCTTTCGCTCGGCCTTATGTACGAGCCGGGGCTTTACGCGAACACGGAGGAGCTCAAGAAGGTCGCGGCGCTGTGCGTCAAATACGATAAGCCGCTCACCGTCCATCCGCGCGCGGAGTCCAAGGTCTCGATGGCCTATCCGCAGCTGCTCGGGCGTTCGCATCTGCTGCGCGCGTTCGACGAGCTGGCGGAGATCGCAAAGGGCACGAACCTCAAGCTTCAGTACTCCCACGCGATCTTCGTCGGGCGCAGCTCTTTCAGGGACAAGGACGAGCTGATGCGCATGATACAACAGCTCCGCGCGGAGGGCGTGGACGTGATGTTCGACATCTACAACGAGTGTCTGGGCGTATCGGTCATCACGGTGATTTTGCCGACGTGGTATCAGGGCATGAGTCCGGAGGAGCGCAAAAAGCCCTTCAACCGCTTCAAACTCGCGGCGCTCATCAAGGCGACGAGCGCGCTGCTCGGCTTCGGCTTTCCGGATATTCAGGTCGCCTACATCGGCCCGGGCTGTGAGAAGTACGAGGGCAAGAGCGTGCACGAGATCGCGCGCGCGGAGGGCATGAGCGATCTTGACGCCTACCTGATGCTGTGCGAAAAGAGCAATTTTCAGGGCCGCGTAAACATGGGGCCGTACTCCACGCCCGAGATCATCCGCGATTTCGAGCACAACGAGCTTTGCCTCTACATGACCGACGCGTGGGTGGAGGAGCACGGCGTCCAGAACCCCGCCATATACGACTGCTATCCCAAGTTCCTGCGCGATTCCCTGCGCGGCACGGGCGATACGCTGCCGAACACCGTCCGGCGCATGACCGGCGCGATCGCCGACCGTTTCCGGCTCAAGGAGCGCGGCTATCTGCGCGAGGGGTACTTCGCCGACCTGACCGTTTTCGACGAGGACGCCCTGCGCAACGGCACGCCCGACCGCTCGCGCCCGTTCGGCATCGAAAAGGTGTTCATCAACGGCCGCCTCGTACTCGATGGAGATTCTCTCGACGCGGAGGCGCTGAAAACGACCGGCAGGGCGCTTCCAGTCGTTTGAGCGGGACGAAAATTTTCATTGATTTTCGGCGATAATTTGGTATGCTATAGGTAAGCTATCAACGACAGGAGGATAACGCCATGAAGAAGAAAATCATCTGCTTTCTGCTCACCGCGGGTCTGGGCGCGTGGGTCTATATCCACCGCCGCGTGATCCTTGCCGCCATCAAGGGCGAGGAGAAGCCCGTGGCGCCGTCCTGGCACTTCTGGTGCAAGTGGGCGCAGTAAAAAACGCAAAGAGAAAGACCTGACGCGCCCGCGTCAGGTCTTTTTCTAAAGGAGAGAGGAAAAACGAAGAAGCACTTATCCCTTGCAAGGATAAGAATAGCGGGGAATTGTTAACAATTCCCCGCCTGATTTGTAAAATAAGTATTAAAAAGTAGTGAACTAAGCGCTCTTGAAGACATTGTTTTTTGCGCGCGGGCGTGTTATGCTATACGGGAAATTCAAGCGATGGAGGGAAAAACATGGCGGTATTGGAACAATTGGAGCCGAAGGCGGTATTTTCCTTTTTTGAACAGCTCTGCGCGATCCCGCACGGCAGCGGGAATACGCGGGCGGTCAGCGATTGGGTCGCGGACTTTGCCAAAACGCGGGGGCTGTGGTACGTGCAGGACGCGTCGGACAACGTCGTGATCAAAAAACCGGCCTCCGCGGGCTATGAGACGGCGGCACCGGTCATTTTGCAGGGCCATATCGACATGGTCTGCGAAAAGGCGCAGGGCTGCGAAAAGGACATGACGCGCGAGAGGCTGGACGTTGCCGTGGACGGGGACGTCGTCTACGCCAGGGGGACGACGCTCGGCGGCGACGACGGCGCGGCGGTGGCGATGATGCTCGCCGTGCTCGACGACGACACGCTTGCGCACCCGCCCATCGAGGCGGTGTTCACCGCGGACGAGGAGATCGGGTTGCTCGGCGCGGCGGCGCTCGACGCGAGCGTGCTGGACGGGCGGCGGCTCATCAACCTCGATTCCGAGGCGGAAGGCGTCTTCACGGTGAGTTGCGCCGGCGGAGTGCGGGCGAACTGCCGTATCCCCGTCACGCGCGAGGCGTTTGCGGGCGCGACGCTGCGGCTGATGGTCGAGGGCCTGCGCGGCGGGCACTCCGGCGCGGAGATCGACAAGGGCCGCGCGAACGCGAACAAGCTGCTCGGACGTGTACTCTATGCGTTGCGGGAGAAGTCGGACTTCCGCGTATGCGCTGTGCGCGGCGGCATGGCGGACAACGCCATCCCCGCGCGCGCGGAGGCGGTCGTCGCGGGCGACGCGAACACGGCGCGCGCCGTCGCGGAGACGATGCAACGCATTTTGCGCGACGAATACCGCGCGACCGATCCGGACGTCCGCGTGCGCGCCGAGCCGTGCGAGGCGGAGCTTGCGCCCATGAGCGCGGGCAGCACGGAGGATGTCGTGACGTTCCTCCTCTGCGCGCCGAACGGCATTTTTGCCATGAGCTCGGAGATCGAGGGGCTGGTGCAGACCTCGCTCAATCTCGGTATCCTCGACACCGAGGCGGACGCGGTAAAGGCGTCGTTTTCCGTGCGCAGCAGCGTGGACACGCAGAAGCAGATGCTCGTCGACACGCTGCGCTGCCTTACGGCACGTCTCGGCGGCGA
Organism: uncultured Clostridia bacterium; assembly: GCA_947166955.1. The sequence continues at coordinate 3,426 of CAMVGI010000111.1, forward strand.
GATGGGCACCACGGGGGAGTACCCGGGCTGGGCGTACCGTGCCGACTCGCCGCTGCGCGAGCTGATGGCGCGCGTCTTTACGGAGCAGTACGGCCATGCGCCGAAGATCGAGGCGATCCACGCGGGCTTGGAATGCGGATTGTTTGCCGGCAAGCTCCCAGGGCTTGATTGCGTGTCGCTCGGGCCGGATATGGAAGCGATCCACACGCCGGACGAGAAGTTGCATATCGCCTCGACGCAGCGCACATGGAAGCTGCTGACGGAAACGCTGCGGCAGATGAAGTGATTGGCTGCAAGGAACAAAAAAGTGCGTTCTTTCACGGAAAGAACGCACTTTTTGTCGAAATCGCGGAAATATTCGGTTATTCTCCGAGCGTGAGCGACTCGTGTTCCACGGTGACGGGGATCTTGCCCAGCTTTTTCCAATTTTCCAGAACGCGCTGGATGGCAGCCTCGCCATGCGCGGTGATCGGCTGCGGGAGCAGCGCCATATACTGACGGTTGCTGCTCTTGGCGCAGATATCGGTGCGGCGCAGGGTCTGGCGGAGCATGGCGCCGAAGGTGTCGATCACCTCGTCGGGCGCGCTGGAGGCAAAGGTGAAGAGCACCAGCTCCGCGTCATAGTGGAAGACCTCCATGCCGCGCATTAAAAAGCGGAAGATGCAGCGGAAGTTCTCCAGCCCCAGCTCGTAGGCGCCGCCCTGATGCCCGCGCTCCTCCAAAATGGCGTGCACGGTTTCGAGCGACTCGGAGCCGCCCCTGTGATGCTCCGCCTCGACAGGCCCTTCGCCGCCGTGGTAGAAGGCATAGCCGTGCTTGCCGTTCTGCTTGACGGAATAGAGCGCTTTGTCCGCCTTGCGGTAGAGATCGACGAAGCTCGTCCCCTCGTCCGGAACGAAGACCACGCCCACGGACGCGCCGAGCGGGATGTTCATATCCTCGCCCATGAACTCCTTTGCGGCGGCGAGCAGGCTTGCGTTGACCGCCTCCGTTTTGCCGGCGATCAGGCGCTCGCTGCGGATATCGCGGCAGAAGATGATAAACTCGTCGCCGCCCATGCGTCCGGCGATGTCGGACGTGCGGATGTTCTGGCGCAGGATCTCGGCGAAGCGGATGAGCACGCGGTCGCCCATGCTGTGGCCGTAAAGGTCGTTGACCAGCTTGAAGTTGTCGAGGTCGATCATCATCAGGATACCGCTCGCGCGCGCGCAGAGTTCGGTGAGCGTTTTCTGCACGGAGCGGCGGTTGAGAAGACCGGTCATCGTGTCCGTTTCCGCGACGGCGCGCAGGCCCCGCAGCTGTTGCAGGCTGTCGATGTGCCGCATGATGTTGCTCACGCGGTGGAGCAGGACGTTGTGCTTACACGGGAGCAGAACGTAGTCCGTCGCGTCCGCGTCGAGGCTGAGATAGCGGCGCTCCTCGTCCTCGTCGGAAAGCGCGAACAGGAACGGGATGCGTTCGCCGTACTGCTCGGTCATCCGGCGCTGAAGCTCCAGCCCGTTCAGATGCGGCGTTGCGAGCGCGTAGAGAACCATGTCGGGACGGTCTTCGGGCTTGCAAAGCTTCAACGCCTCGTCGGCGGTGGCGGCAAAGACGGTCTCGTATTGTTCGGAGAGAAGATCGTATGCTTCGCGCAGCGAGTCCTGCGCGTCATCGACGATCAGAATTTTTTTCATGGCGGTCACCTCTCAGACGTCATGCTGGGGAGCGATTTTCCAAACTTTAGAATACCATTTTTTGCCGTGCACCGCAATAGTATTTTTTGAAGCATGAATTTTTTTGCAATTATGCTTGAATCGTGGTAAACTTTTTAAGGCCCGATAACCAAAAAGCGCGTGGGAGGAGGGGCTATGGG
>CAMVGI010000112.1 GCA_947166955.1 uncultured Clostridia bacterium
GCGCGCCGAGGGCTGCGAGGCGCTCGCCGTACAGGCGGACGTCGCCGTGCGCGCGGAGGTGGACGAGATGGTCACGCGCGTCGCGGACGCGTTCGGACCGGTGACGCTGCTCGTGAGCAACGCGGGCGTCGCGGGGCAGGCGCTTTTTCAGGACGTGACGGACGAGCTGTGGGAGCGCTACTTCGCGGTCAACCTCAACGGCGCCCGCCATTGTATCCAGGCGGTGCTGCCGCACATGCTGCACGAGAAATCGGGCTGCATCGTAACGGTTTCGTCGATTTGGGGGCTGCACGGCGCGAGCTGCGAGGTGACGTATTCCTGCACCAAGCACGCGCTTATCGGGCTGACGCGCTCGCTTGCGATGGAGCTTGCGCCCTCCGGTATCCGCGTCAACTGCGTCGCCCCCGGCGTCATCGACACCGATATGGTGCAGGTGCTCGGGCAAGAGACGCTCCGCGACCTCGCGAATCAGACGCCGCTCGGACGCCTCGGGCGGCCCGAGGACATCGCCGCGGCGGTGGCGTTCCTCGCCCGCGACGAGGCGAGCTTCATCACGGGACAGGTTCTCGCCGCGGACGGAGGATTTTTACCGTAGAAAAAAAAAACGCGGCGTTTTGCCGCGTTTTTCTATTTTCCTGTTGAACCGAAGCCGCCCGCGCCGCGCTCTGTTTCGGACAGCTCCGCGACCTCCTCGAACTCCATCGGGAGGAACGGCAGCAGCACGAGCTGCGCGATGCGTTCGCCGTGGCGGACGACGCGGGGCGCGTCGCCGTCGTTGTGCAGCGCGACGATGTACTCGCCGCGGTAGTCGCTGTCGCACACGCCGACGCAGTTCGCGGGGCGCAGCCCCTCCTTCGCCGCGAGGCCGCTGCGCGCGAACACCGCGCCGAACGTCCCCTCCGGCAGCGCGAAGGAAAGCCCCGTGCCGATCTTCACCGTCGCGTGCGGCGGGATGCTCGCGTCTTCGTCGAGACAGGCGTAAAGGTCATATCCCGCCGCGAACGGAGAACCGTGCGTCGGCAGGATCGCGCGGTCTGAAAGCTTTTTTACCTGCACCTGTGCCATGATGGTAAACTCCTTTTGGTTTACAAGCGTAATGTGTCAGTTTTTGTCCTAGAGTACGATTTCGCCCGCGCGGCGCGTTTCGTTCATGTCGATGAGCCGCTGGTTGGACGAGCCGCGGAAGCGCAGCGAGATGTCGTGCAGCTTTTCGACGAACGGCCCATCGACCAGCACGTCAAGGAGCGAAAGCAGCTCGTCCGTCGCCTCGCAACGCGGATGGGAGCCGTCTTCGAGCAGCGTTTCGTAGGGGAAGCCCGTGAACGCCCAGATCGTCTTGCGCGGATAGGCGGTACGCACGCTGCGCACGAACGGCAGCAGCGCGCGCTGGTTTTCCGGCTCGAAGGGGTCGCCGCCGAGCAGGGTGAGGCCGTTGATGTAGTCGGGGGCGAGCATGGAAAGGAGTTTCGCCTCCGTTTCCGCGGTGAAGGGCTGACCGTAGCAGAAGTCCCACGTCTGCGGCTGGAAGCAGCCCTTGCAGCGGTTGGTGCAGCCGGAAACGAACAGCGATACCCGCACGCCCTCGCCGTTGGCAATATCGCAATCTTTGATTTCTCCGTAATACATAAAAAACGCTGCCTTTCGAGCGAAGACCGCGGGCGGCGGCTTGCCGTCCGCGCGGATGGGTTTCGTCAGGTCAGATGGACGATCAACATCGTCAAGGCGTATAAAATCGGCTGGTGCGCGACATAAATAAGCAGACTTTTGCGCCCGACGGCGGGAAAGAACGGGATCTTTGCCTCATAGAACCACTTGGGGAGCTTTCCCTCACGGACGTATTTGCCCGCCCAGGTGCCCAACAGGAACACGAACATCCACGGCAACAGCGGGAAATAGTCGGCGGATTCAAACTCCGGCGTAATGAGGCCGAACATCCAAAGATGCGGCGTTTCGGTATAAACGCCGTTGGCGAAGCGCGCCGTCAGCACGATGGCGACGAGGCAGAGCGCCGGAACGAGCCACGGCAGCTTTTCGTTGAGCTTTTGAAAGCCCTTTTGCGTCAGTCCGTAGAGCAGCATGCACGTGCCGAGGAAGTGCAAAATGCCGAAGACGATCGGCATGTTCATGAAGTACGTCACGAGCGTGATGACGAGCGCGATGCCGAGCGTTTTAAGTCCGCGCGCGACGTTTGAGTGCGAGAAGTTGGAGCTGACGCCGGAGATGAGGATGAACAGCCCCGCGAAGAAGTATTGCAGCGGGTCGAACACGACGTTGTGGAAGATCCAGCGCGGCGCGCCCGCAAAGACCACGAGGTCGTAGAAAAAGTGGTAGAAGACCATCAGCACCAGCGACAGCCCGCGCGCGGCGTCCATCAGTTCGATGCGCTGTTTGTTCTGCTGTTCCATAGCATCCTATCCTCTCGGATAAAAAAGAGGGGGCTTGCGGCCCCTCTTTTTCGGTTTTACAGGTGGAGCACTCTTTCCTTGATCTCCTGCGTGCGGCCCTGATTCCAGAATTGCGTGCCGATGTAGCCGCAGGTGCGGCGCGCGACGTTCATCTTGTCCTGATCGGTGTTGCCGCAGCGCGGGCACTTCCAGATGAGCTTGCCGCCGTCGTCCACGATGTCGATCTCGCCGTCCCAGCCGCAGACCTGACAGTAGTCGCTCTTGGTGTTGAGCTCGGCGTACATGATGTTGTCGTAGATGAACTTCATCACCTGCAAAACGGCTTCGAGGTTGTTCTGCATGTTCGGCACCTCGACGTAGCTGATCGCGCCGCCGGGGGAGAGATGCTGGAACTCTGCCTCAAACTTGAGCTTGTCGAACGCACTGATCTTTTCGGTGACGTGGACGTGATAGCTGTTGGTGATATAGCCCTTGTCGGTGATGCCCTCGATGATGCCGAAGCGCTTTTGCAGGCACTTGGCGAACTTGTAAGTCGTGGACTCGAGCGGCGTGCCGTAGATGGAGAAGTCGATGTTCTCCTTTTCCTTCCAGCGCTTGCACGCGTCGTTCATATACTGCATGACCTGCAGCGCAAACGGCTTCGCGGCGGGGTCGGTGTGACTCTTGCCGGTCATGTACTTGACGCACTCGTAGAGTCCCGCGTAGCCGAGCGAGATGGTGGAATAGCCGTTGTAGAGAAGCTTGTCGATCGGTTCGCCCTTTTGGAGCCGCGCGCACGCGCCGTACTGCCACAAAATGGGCGCGGCGTCGGAGAGCGTGCCCTTGAGCCGCTCGTGGCGGCACATCAGCGCGCGGTAGCACAGATCGAGGCGCTCGTCGAAGATCTGCCAGAACTTTTCGATGTTGCCGCCGGAGGAAAGCGCGATGTCCGGCAGATTGAGCGTGACGACGCCCTGATTGAAGCGCCCGTAGTACTTGTGCTGTCCGGGTACGTAATTCTTCGCGTTCGCGATGTTGCCCACGCCCGCGTCGGTGAAGCGGTCGGGCGTCAAAAAGCTGCGGCAGCCCATGCAGGGATAAACGTCGCCCTTGAGCTCAAGCATCTTTTTCTCGCTGATATAATCGGGCACCATGCGGCGCGCCGTGCATTTTGCGGCGAGCTTCGTGAGATAATAGTAGGGCGAATCCTCGTGGATGTTGTCCTCCTCAAGCACGTAGATGAGCTTGGGGAACGCGGGCGTGACCCACACGCCCTGCTCGTTCTTCACGCCCTCGTAGCGCTGCTCAAGCGTCTCCTCGATGACGAGCGCGAGGTCCTTCTTCTCCTGCTCGCTGCGCGCCTCGCCGAGATACATGAACACCGTGATGAACGGAGCCTGTCCGTTGGTGGTCAGCAGCGTTACGACCTGATATTGGATGGTCTGCACGCCGCGGCGGATCTCCTCGCGCAAGCGCTTTTCGGTGATCTCGGCGATCTTTTCCTCCCCGGGCATGAAGCCGAGGTCGGAAAGCTCGGAGAGCACCGCCTTGCGGATCTTTTGGCGGCTCACGTCCACAAACGGCGCGAGATGCGTGAGCGAAATGCTCTGCCCGCCGTATTGGTTGGAGGCGACCTGCGCGACGATCTGCGTCGCGATGTTGCAGGCGGTGGCGAAGGAGTGGGGCTTTTCGATGAGCGTCCCCGTGATGACCGTGCCGTTCTGGAGCATGTCCTCCAGATTGACGAGGTCGCAGTTGTGCATATGCTGGGCATAATAATCGGTGTCGTGGAAGTGGATGATACCATCCTCGTGCGCCTTGACGATGTCGGCGGGCAGCAGCAGGCGGGCCGCAAGGTCGCGCGAGACCTCGCCCGCCATATAGTCGCGCTGCGTGGAGTTGACGACGGGGTTCTTGTTCGAGTTCTCCTGCTTCGCTTCCTCGTTGTTGCACTCGATGAGCGAGAGGATGCGGTCGTCCGTCGTGTTCGCCTTACGCACGAGGGAGCGGCTGTAGCGGTAGGTGATGTAGCGCTTGGCGACCTCGTACGCGCCGTGCGCCATGATGTGCGTTTCGACGAAATCCTGGATCTCCTCGACGGTGGGCGCGCGGTCAAGCTTTTGACACTCAAGCTCCACGCTCTCGGCGATGCGCTGGATCTGCACCGGCGTCATGCGTTCGGCCTCGTCCACGACCTCGTTCGCCTTCGTGACGGCGGAGATGATCTTGACGATGTCGAACCCGACTTCCGCGCCGTTGCGCTTGATGACTTTCATGGTATCTTCCCCTTATCCCAAAATAAAACACAATATGTTGTGGTGCAAATGGACAACCGAACACATTATAGGCTTTTACCCGCCGTCCTGTCAATAGCAACTTTGCAAAAACGGCGGGAAAACAGCAAAGTTTGGAAAAGTTTACAGATTTTGTCAATTTTAACCTTGCAAATGGAAATGATTTCTGCTAACATATCAAAGCATGGCGGCGAAAGCCGTCTGCCTATTACTTTATATATGTACTCTTTGGGGGTATTCGATAGATGGCTCAGAAGTCCAATGACAAGCGCGTCGAGCGCAAGGAGAGAAGCGATCGCAATATGAACCGTGCGGTGGTGCTGCTGATCGCGGGCATCGTTGCGGAGTGGTATTTGCTGCTGGTGGACCGCGCGTATGTGCGCGGCAATATTGAGCAGTTCGTGAAATGGTTCGACGTGCTCGGCGTGCTGCGCTGGGTGGGTCTGGCGCTTTTGGCGGCGGGCGTGGTGTTGTATGTGCTGCGCAGAGAAAAGCCGCAGCTCGGCGTGTACGGCGGCATTTTGACCGGCGTGGGCTTTTTTCTCGCCTTCACCTCGATCTGCATGCGTCACGTGTATCCCACGAGCGTCACGGT
>CAMVGI010000113.1 GCA_947166955.1 uncultured Clostridia bacterium
CTGTGCGGAGACGTACGGGTACGACCCGGACGGCGGCACGATCGCGGCGAGCGTCAGCGAATTTTTCGGCAGCAGCGTAACCGCCGAGCTTGATCCGAAAGCGCTCCCCGGCGCACCGGCGTACGACGGCCCCGCGTGGGAGGCGGATCCCGCCATGCCCGCGTACATGGCCGGCGTGCCGGAGACGGACGGGAGCATGGAGATCCTCGGCTATGAAACGGCTGTCGACTGGGACGGCGAAAACGTCGTGATCGTGCGCTTCCGCTTTACGAACAACACCGACGAGGCGATCAGCGCGTTTACCAATTACAACATCTACTGCATGCAGGACGGCTTCGGCCTGGAGGAGAGCGGCAGCGACGCTTATTCCGAGGAACAGAGCAACGTGCTTGAGGACGTCGCCCCCGGCGAGAGCATCGAGTGCGCCGGCGTCTTTTTGCTGCGCACCGACGACCCGTTTGCGGTCGTGTTCAAGAACTTCTTCACGGAGGAGTATTTCGGAAGAGCCTTCGAGCTGAGCTTCGGCTAAAGCGGACGGAACAGGGAGAGAAAACGTATGAAAAAGAGAGTATTAAGCGTTCTGCTGGTTTTATGCATGGCGTTGACACTCGCGCCCGCGGCGTGGGCGCTGCCGAGGATCGACGTGGACATGGATTTCTCCACGGGCGTTTTGACGTGGGAGCCTGTGTCGGGTACGGAGAAGTATATCCTTCGGGCGAAGGCGGCCAATTTGTTCAAGGACGTTGAGATGACGCTTGACGCGTCGACGACCAGATTCGATTTTCGCGCGTATCTGGAGGGACTCCGCTTGGGCAGCATGTACGTCGAGAACATTTCGCTCGCCGCCTATGCCAAAGGAACCGAGATCGCTTCCGCCACGGTGTACGGACGGTACAATTTTGCAACGGAGCTCAAGTATTTTGAACAGCTCACGGGTCTTCGCTGGGACGGCACCGTGCTGCGCTGGAATCCCGTGCCCGGAGCGGACTCCTACATGGTCGAGCTGTGGGGCGGGCGGAAGCGCAGCGATAGAACGGAATATCGCACCACTATTTACCGCAAGGCGAGAACGGAGACCTATTTCGATATTAAAAACCTGCCCGCGGTAAACGATTACGAGTTCTTTTACGGGAAGGTTTACGCGGAAGGGAACGAGACGTATCTGCAGGGCGGACCCGTTTGGGTCGAGCGAGCGAGCCGAAAGGACCTGTGGAACGGATACAAAACTCCCGTGGACATTTCGGGCGGCGCGAGCATCGACGCGCCCTATCCCGGCTGCTATCTGCGCCCGCGGTACAGCGGCGAGTTGTATCAGGCGTTCCGTACGGACGAGAGCAAGCTCCATCATCAGTGGCAGCGCGCCGTCGGCAGCGGGGATTATACCGACATCACGGGCGCGACCGAGCGGCTCTATGTCGTTGAGAACCATGATATTGGCGACTATCTGCGCGTCAAGCTGTGGGTGGACGGTTACACCGGCTTCGTTTACAGCAACGCGGTCGAGGTGCAAAAGGGCTTCGCCCTGCCGGTCATCGAGCCGGAGCTTCAGGTCAGCGGCGGCAGCCTGACCGTGACGAACGGACAGGCACATCAGGAGTACGTCGTTACCGCCGCGCCCGTTAGCGACGTGAACGGCATCGGCTGGGCGGGGGCGACGTCCCCCACCGTGGACGGGGCGTTCTCCCTGACCTGCGTGCGGGGTGCGACGAACTACGTCTATACCCGCAGCAGAGAGACCGAGACGCGCGAGGCAAGCAAGGACAGTGAGATTCGTTGGGCGAGCGCCTACGTCGGCGCGAAAACCAGCGACGTGACCACGCTCAAGCTTGAGGTCGGCACGGCGCGCGGCGTCGAGAGCCTCTATGAGCGCAGCGGCGCGAGCGAGACGCTCGAAGTGCGGCAGAGGGACCGCCTGCAGGAGCTTGCCGCCGGACGCGAGACGGGCAGGCTCAACGCGGGCAGGCACGACGAAACGCTCGGCAGGACGCGCAGGGACGAGCTTTTGAGCAACGTTACCATCGAAAGCGGCGACACCTACCGCGTCGGCGACGTGGTGGCGCTCAAGGTTACGGCGAAGCCCGCCACGGCGGATTTTGACGGCATTCGAGGCGACCGCTGGCACATGGGCGCTTCCTCCGTGCTGAAGGCGTACCGCAGAGGCGGCCTCGGCTCCGGCGGCGCCGGCTTCTACGCCGATCCGGCGTGCACCACGCCGCTTACGGCGGACGAATACTATACCGTCGTCTTTGCAAAGCTCACCGAAGCGGGCGGCAAGATCGTCTTTTCCGTGGACCACTATTCGGAAAGCGGCGAGAAGCTGACCGCCGCGGCGCGCATCAGCGTTGCGAGCGCAAGCGCGAGCGCAAGCGGCGAGATCGAGGTGCTCGTTCTTCCGACGAGCATGGCGGTGCTGGAGGGCGACCGCGTGGGCGGCTTCCAAATCGGCTGGGACCCGCGCGACATCCCGCTCACGGGCTTCAGTGCCAAGGCTGCGAACAGCGGCGCGCCCACCGTCACCTTCGACGCGTCGGAGGGCACGCTGACGGTGGACGCCACCGACGCAAAGCCGGGGACGTACAGCTTCACCGCCTATGTGAACGGCCTGGAGATGGAGAACTTCGCCGTCATCGTCGCGCCGAAGCCCGTCGTTGCGGTCGAGGAACTGGTCGTCACTCCCGACTATCTGTATCTCGCGCCCGGACTGTCCGCCTCCTTTGTCGTGCTGACCTATCCGATGGGCGCGTATCCCAACCTTTCCTATACGGTGAGCGATCCCAAGGCGCTTCGCTATGAAGACGGCGTGATCACCGTCCTGCCGGACGCGCAGGTGGGCGTGACCCAGAACCTCCTCGTTACCGAGAAGGGCAGCGGGCTTTCCCAAAAGGTCGTCGTGGAGGTGGTCTCCCCCGAGGAGGCCGGCGTCGGCGGCGGAGGCGACGAGCCGACGAAGCCTGCCGAGCCGGTAAAACCCGCCGAACCGGTCAAGCCGACCGAACCGGCGAAACCGACGGCATCCGGCCCGTCCGCGTGGGCGACGGAGGAGGTCACGGCGGCGGTCGGCGCGAAGCTGGTGCCGTCCGACCTGCAAAGCTCGTATCAGGATAACATCACGCGCGAGGAATTCTGCCGATTGATGGTGCAGCTCGTGAGCGAAGCGCTCGGGCAGGACGTGACGGGACTTTACGTCACGAACGGCGCGCTGGACTACGGCACGTTCAGCGACACGAAGAACGCGGATGTTTTGACCGCGTACGAGCTGGGCATCGTCAACGGCGTGGGCGACGGAAAGTTCAACCCAGGAGGCTCCATTACCCGCGAACAGGCGGCGACGATGCTCGCGCGCACGGCGGTCGGACTGGAGCTTGAAAGCGGGAACTCCATCCGCTTCTCCGACGCGGGTAAGTTCGCCTCGTGGGCGAAGGAGGGTATTTCGTTCGTCTCGGGTCTCACCGACCCCGTGAGCGGCAAGGCGGTCATGGGCGGCACGGGCGACAATATGTTCTCGCCCGCCTCGTCCTACACGCGCGAGCAGGCGATCCTGACCTCGCTGCGGCTCTTCCATTGCTGCGGGGATTGACGGAACGGGAAAAGAGGAACGTTATGAAAAAAACCGGCGCGCTTTTGGCGCTTTTCGCGCTCGTTTTGTGCCTCGCGGGCTGCTTCGGCGAGCGGTATACGGACAAGGAGAAGGACGCCGCGCAGAAAAAGGGCGAGCAGATGATGCGCGAGTGGCTTTCTGTCAGGTATCCCGGGGCGGAACTGGAGAGCGCCGAGCCGTACGTCCGGCACAATCTCGGCGTCTCGCCGTATGAGTTGACGGACGCGGTCTCCGGTACGTTCCGCTATCGCGATACGGAACAGAAGTATTGGCTCGATACGGCGAGCGGCGTCGTGTATTTCGAGCAGAGCGAGGAAACGGCGGAGGAACTGCGCGCGTTGTGCGCGGCGTACGCCGCGGAGGCGCTGGGGCTCGGCGATTTCGAGGCCGCCGACGGCGCCCTTGCGTACATCGACATCGGCGCAGAGTCGGCCTCGTACGCGCCGCCGGATATCCTGCCCGCGGACTTCGTGCTCTCCGGCGCTCCGCTCAGGGACTTCGTCTACTCGCCGAAGGGGCGTCCGGTAATCACCGTGAACGCCGCATACCGCGTACCGGACGGGTTCGACGTTTCCCGCGTCACACTTGCGGAGGCGCGGCGCGTACTAGGCGATTACGGGCTGCTGCTCTGCTGCGCCGTGAGAAACGGGAGCGAGGAGGCGGAACTGGACGGCGACAGCGCCGGATATACGCGTATGGAATTCCGCGACCTGACGGACTTCCGCGTGTGGATGCCCGTATATGAGCGCAAGGAAGAACTTGACGGAAAGACGGGCGAGGTCAAGACGAAAACCACCGAGCGCGAACTCGGCCGCGACCTCGTCGTGGAGCGCGCGGCGGACGGCTTTTACAAGCCGGAGTTCCCGAACGGCTGGTTCCACGCCCTGGTCTACGCCTACGAGGGTTCGGAGGCGTTGCGGCATACGTATTACTACGTTTCAGACAACAACCGCAACGTCGAGCTTTCGTGGCGGGAGACCGAGCGCGGCTGGCAACTGGGCGCGGACGACGCCTATCTGTCGGAGTCGCATCCGTTTAAGGAACTGAACTGAGCGGCCTGATATGCAAAAAGCGGAGCAGGCTGCGCCCCGTGACAAGCGCAGCCTGCTCCAAAGATCTCAAGCAAGCTCAGTATAACAGACGCGTCCCGCCTGTGGGAAGCCCCGTGGGGGGATATTTTTCGAAAAAGTTTGCTGCATGGGAAAAAGGGCGTCTTGCCGAACGGCAAGACGCCCTTCCTTGCGCCTTTCTTATCGCGCGGCGAAGCATTCCGACGCTTCGCCGTTCGCGCTTACAGAATCGTCAGCCGCTCGCCGTTCTGATGGTCGAGGTGCTGATGCTCGGACAGATATTCCTCCAGCACGCCGCGGCAGGAGGTGCAGATGACGCGCGGCTTCATGTTCGCGGAAATCTCCTCGATGCTGATGTTGAAGATGTCCTTGAAGTTCTTAAAGTGGAAGTTCTGGAGGCCGAGCGTGAAGAGCTGGTCGTCCGCGACCTCTGCGCCTTCAAACGTGAATTCCTTATACGCATGGCTCGCGCGGTCATAGACGACGTGCAGCCCCTTGGAAAGCTGATAGAATTCGCTGTGGACGCCTTCCCAAACCTCGTCGCGCATCATGTGCTTGAGCATGTGCTTGAGCTGCGCGCC
>CAMVGI010000114.1 GCA_947166955.1 uncultured Clostridia bacterium
AACATAATCTTTCATCCCCTCGGCGGCCGTCTTGTACATGCGGTAGCCGAATTTTTTGCCGTGGATGTGCCCCTCTATCGGCAGGCTGTACCCGCCGAACTCCGTCAGTGCGAGCGCGCGGCGTCCGTCGTGCTTCATCTTCAGCGGGCGGAAGTAGATGTGATAGCTCCTGAGGTCTCCCCCGCCCTGATCGTGCCAGCCGCTGGCGTGGTCGACGAGGCGCGTGGGATCGAGCGCGCGCAGACGCTGCGTCGCGCGCAGCGCGTCGAACTGACCCCAGCCCTCGTTGAACGGCACCCACAGCGCGACGCAGGGGCAGTTATAGAGGTGCCGGACGGTCTCCTTCATGTCGGAGAGGAACTGCTCGCGCCCGCGCGCGTCTCCGCGACCGAAAAGGGGATAGAGCCGGTCGCTGAAGTGGACGCCGGTAAAAAGAGGCGTGGAGATCACAAGCGGGTCATAGGGCGCGCCGCCGCTCGGCATATCCTGCCAGACGAGCATGCCGAGGCGGTCGCAGTGGTAGTACCAGCGCAGCGGCTCGATCTTGATGTGCTTGCGCAGCATGTTGAAGCCGAGGCGCTTCGCGGTCTCGATGTCGTAAACGAGCGCCGCGTCGTCCGGCGCGGTATAAAGCCCGTCCGACCAATAGCCCTGATCGAGCAGACCGTTGTGGAAGTACGGCCTGCCGTTGAGCGCGAAGACGCTGTGCCCCTGCCAGTCGGCGACGCCGAACTTGCGCATGGCAAAATAGCTTTCGACGTGATCCTCACCCGCGTCGATCGAGAGCGTGTAGAGGAACGGGTCCTCCGGCGTCCACGGGTGAAAGTACTCCGGAAGGATCCGGCAAACGCCCTCGCCTTCGTAGTAGCTCTGCGCGATCACGGTATCGCCCATGCGCACGACGACGCGGGATTTGAGCGGTTCGTTGGCCTCGACCCGCCAGCGCAGGAGGCTGCGGTCGTAATCCGGCGTCAGCTCGATGCGCTCGATGTACTTTTCCGGTACGCTCTCAAGCCACACCGTCTGCCAGATGCCGCTTGTCGCCGTGTACCAGATGCCGCCGCGCTTGTACTTCTGCTTGCCGTAGGCGTGCGTGGTCTTGACGAGCGTATCCGTTACGCGGACGGTCAGCGTGTTCTCGCCCGACCACAAAAACTTCGTTATGTCAACCGAAAACGGCAGGTACCCGCCCTCGTGACGCGCGACGTGCGCACCGTTCCAATAGACGTCCGCGCACTGGTCGACCGCGCCGAAGTGCAGCAGCACGCGCCCGATATTGAAGCCGTCGGGCAGCGTGACGCCACGTTCGTACCAGAGGAACTGCTCCGGAAGGAGCTGGCGCTCCACGCCGGAGAGAATGCTTTCCGGCGCGAAGGGGACAACGATCTCGCCGTCCCAATCCAGCGGGCGCAGCGAGGTGTTGGAGAACGCATAGCGCCAGGGGCCGTTTAGGTTTACATAACTATCCCGTTTCATCTGCGGGCGCGGGTATTCGGGGAGGGGATGCGCGCGGTCGAGTTTTTCGCCCCACGGGGTCAGCAGCTTATTCATGCGCGGCGTCCTCCCTTCTGAGCAGCGCGACGGGGACGAGGCACGTGAGCAGCACGAGCGCCGCGGCGAGGAAGATGCCGGGCGTCGGGACGGACTTGACCTGCCCGAGCTCCACATAGGTCGCGTCGCTCCCGCGGATGACCGCCGCGCCGAGCTGCGGGCCGAGGAGCATCGGCAGCAGCACCGCGAAGATCATGCGCACGCCGAGAAACAGCCCGACCTTGTCCTTGGGCGTGCGGTCGCGTATATCGGCGCCGAGCGCGGCGGTGACGAGCATGTAGCCGCCCATCATCACGCAGCCCGCGACGATGACGCCGAGCATCGTGCGCACGAAATACATGCCGATGAGCCCCGCGAACATCACGCCGACGGCGGGCAGCACGAACGTGAGCTTGCCGACGCGGTCGATCACGCGGCCGAACGCGACGGAAACCGCCGAGGCGACGATCAGCACGACGCCGAGCACAAGCGCGTAGGCGTCGATTTTAAGGTAGTTCTGGAGATAGATGATAAGGTAGGGGAAGAACACCTGCACCGCGACGGAGAACAGGCAGAACGCCGTGAACGAGAGATACAGCGCGCGGTTTTCGCGCACGGTGTCCGCGCGGAAGCCGCAGAGAAGGTTTTTGAGGTACGGCGCGTCGTTTTTTTCGCGCGGTTTTTCGTTGATGAGCAACTGCGCGATAAGCCCCACGGCGCTTACCAGCACGCCGAAGATGAGAAAGAACGTGCGCCACTCGCCGCGCTGCGTGAAGCCGTCGAACGCGCCGAAGATCACGAGCATGGACAAAAGCGGCAGCGTGGCGAGCACGGATTCCGCGCGGGCGCGGTTTTCATCCGTCGTTACGTCGGTGACGTAGGCGTTGAACGCGGCGTCGTTGGCGGTGGAGCCGAAGAAGGTCATCACGCAGTCGAGCAGCACCACCGCCGTCGCGGCGGCAGCCGCGGCGTCGGCAAACGCGCCCGCCATCGAATCCACCGTCACGAAGCCGAACGCGGCGACGCTCGCGCCCCAAGCGAGATAGCCGAAGACGATGAATGGCTTGCGCCGCCCGTCGCGGTCGGACAAAGCACCCATCAGAAGCGTCGTCAGCGTTGCCGCCGCGGCGCTCCAGCCGACCATCGCGGCGATGTAGCCGGGGTCCTGCGAGATGGTGTTGTAGAGGAACACGTTTAAATACATGTTCTCGATCGTCCAGGCGAACTGTCCCGTGAGTCCCACGAGCAGCAGCGCCGCCCATACGCGCGCGCCGAGCTTTTTGTCCATGCGAAAGCCTCCTTGCGGATAAAAAAGTAAAATGCGAAAGAAGAAAACGAGAGCAAAAACGAGAAAATGAAAGAAAACGAAAGGAACGACCAAGGAAAATAAAAACGGTGTTGACAACAAAAAAACGCTGTGCTATAAATAGACGCGTTCCGTCAAAGGGCGGTTTTCTACCGCAAGTATAAACGGGAACGCCAAAAAAGTAAAGCATTCGCTTTCTATATTACAAATGGAGGAAACACAACCATGTCCACTTTTATGGCGAACAAGGGCAACATCGAGCGTAAGTGGTACGTTCTCGACGCTGCCGGTCAGCCCATGGGCAAGACCGCAGTCGTCGCCGCCGATCTGCTCCGCGGCAAGCGCAAGGTCACCTATACCCCGCACGCCGATTGCGGCGATTACGTCATCATCATCAACGCGAAGGACGCGGTGCTCACGGGCAACAAGCTCGATCAGAAGTATTACCGCCGTCATTCCGGCTGGATCGGCGGCCTGAAGGAGACCAAGTACCGCACGCTGATGGCCGAGAAGCCCGAGCTTGCGATGCAGCTCGCGGTGAAGGGCATGATGCCCCACAACACCGTTACCAAGGATTCCCTCAAGCGCCTGCACGTCTACGCCGGCGCCGAGCATGAGCAGCAGGCGCAGAAGCCTGAGGCTTACGAAGTCAAGTAAGGAGGAACAGAAGAATGTATCAGTCCAAGAAGCCTTATCTCTACGGCACGGGCCGTCGTAAGTCCTCTGTCGCGCGCGTTCATCTGTTCCAGGGCGGCACCGGCAGCATCACCATCAACGGCCGCGACATCGACGATTACTTCGGCCTTGAGACGCTGAAGATGGTCGTCCGTCAGCCGCTGGTCGCCACCGATACCCTCGGCAAGGTCGACATCGTCGCGACCGTCTCCGGCGGCGGCGTTTCCGGCCAGGCCGGCGCGCTGCGCCACGGCGTTTCCCGCGCGCTGCTGCTCGCCAGCCCCGACTACCGCGCCATTCTCAAGAAGGCCGGTTTCCTCACGCGCGATCCGCGCATGAAGGAGCGCAAGAAGTACGGTCTCAAGGCCGCCCGTCGCGCGCCTCAGTTCTCCAAGCGCTGAGCCTACCCAAACGAACATACAAGCACCCGCTTCGGCGGGTGCTTGTTTTTTGCCGCACGGCATAAAAAGAAGCTCCCGAAATTCGGGAGCTTCTTTTGCGTGATAACAGGGCCGACCGTTCGCGGCGGATCACTTGAGGTCGCTTGTCGTGATCGACTTGACGTTGGGCGTACGGCCGTCCTCGGAGGTCGGGATGCTCAGCTTGCCGGCGGCGAGCTGCTCGACCGCCTTCTGATGCAGCGCCTCGTCCCAATCGTTGCCGATGATCTTCCAGTTGTTGTCGCACTCGGGCTTGATCGTGCCGCCCTTGACCTCCTGAATGTAGAGGGCAATGAGCTTGCGCACGCCGTCGCCGCTGTGCATGTCGCTTTCAACCAGAGTGGGCTTGTTGCCGTCCTTGTAGATGACGTCGGACAGGAGCTGCGTGTTGGCGCGGTAGTTGTTCACCGCGATCTCGAAGGAGTCGTCGTCCTTGACGGGCGTGCCGTCGGGCCAGGTGAGGTTGACGATGCGCTCGCCGACAGGCTTGGAGACGTCGACTTCATAGTTGACGCCCGCGAACATGTCGTAGTTGTAGGCGCGGATGCTCGGACTGAAGGAGATGGTCAGATCGCCGGGCTGATACTGGTTATAATAGCTGACGGACCACTCCATGTACTGCTTGAGCTGCGCGCCGGTCATCTTGAGCTTGTAGAGGGTGTTGGCGTACTTGTAGATGAGCGAGGAGTCGGACTTGTGGATCTCGCCCTCATGCATGTTGGCGTCCATGATGAACAGCGCCGCGGCGGAGACCTTCGTGCCGGCGTAGTACATCTGCACCTCGTTGATGAGGTCCATCATCGCGGTATCCATGATCTGCGCGGAGGGGATCTCCTTGATCTCGTTGGCGGGCGCAAGGCTGCCGCCCTCCAGCTTGCCGATGACGGACTTGGTGTCCTTGACGGCGGCCTCGTGATAGGGCTTGAGCAGCGCGAGCATCTCGGCGTCGGCCTCGTACTCCTTGACGTTGTGGG
Source organism: uncultured Clostridia bacterium (assembly GCA_947166955.1). The sequence goes on from CAMVGI010000114.1 coordinate 4,926, forward strand.
TCTTGGAGGCGCGGTTGATGACCTTCCAGCCGCTCGCGGTCTTGCCGAGGACGAGGTGGATCTCGTTCATGCTCTGCGCCATATCCGCGTTCTCGATGGCGAGCACGTCGCCGAGCATCTTGCCCTCGATCTGGGTGTGGTCATGGGAGGCGACGATGAGGTTAAGCTCGGGGCAGGCGGCGGCGAGGTCGGAAGCGCCGGAATCCTTCACGCCGTACTCGTTGTCCATGCCCATGTGCATCACGGCGATGAGCACGTCCACGTCGTTCCCGATCTTGTCGATGATCTTGCGGGTCTCGACCACAGGGTC
>CAMVGI010000115.1 GCA_947166955.1 uncultured Clostridia bacterium
CGTTAAGCCCGAGGACGGCGCGGCGTACTTTGTCGCCAACGGCAAGTTTGCCGGCAAGATCGACCTGTAAGCGTTTCTCTTCCATTTACCGCGAAAAAGAGGCACAGCCCGCTGTCGGGCCGTGCCTCTTTTACTCTTTCAGCGCGATTTGCAACAGCGCGTCCCGCTCGTTTTCCGTGCGTCCGTCGAGCACCGCGTCCAGTGCGAGCCGGAGCCTGCGCCCCACCTCCGGTCCGGACGCGACGCCGCGCTCCGTCAGGTCGTTCCCGTTGATGGCAAGATCCTTGAGCGAGAACGCCTGTCCCTCGGCGACGATGCGTTCGAGCAGCGTCTCGCACTGTGAGAGCGTCTCAAGTCGGCTCTCCGCCCGCTCCGACTGCGCCAGCGTATCCGCGCGCTCGACCGCGAGCAGGCGGCGTGCCTGCTCCGCGCCCATCCGATTGAGCAGGCGGCGCATCGAGCGCTCCGTCGGCTCAACGGGCAAGTCGTGATGCAGTACGAGTCCCGTCACGTCCTCCCGCAGGCGGTTGGCGCTGTGCAGCCGCCGCAGCACGTTCTCCGCCAGCTCCGCCGATACCTTCTGATGCCCGTAAAAGTGCCCGACCCCCGCCTCGTCGACCGACGCGCAGGCGGGTTTTCCCGCGTCGTGCAACAGCATCGCAAGGCGCACCGTCAACTCCTGCGGCGCGGCGTCCACGCTGTGCAGGATGTGGTCGAGCACATCGTAACGATGCCACGGATTACGCTGGTCAAATCCGGCGCAGGGCTTCAGCTCCGGAACGATCTCCAGCAGAATATCCGCGTAAACGCGCAGATATTCCCCGCCGCGTTCGGTCATAAGAATGCCGCAGAGCTCGTCGAAAACGCGTTCTGCGGAAATGTGCCCGAGCAGCGCGCGACCGCGCAGCATCGCGGCATGGGTCGCCGGTTCGACCGTCAGCCCAAGCCTGCTCGCGAAGCGGACGGCGCGCAAAATGCGCAGCGCATCCTCCGCAAAGCGCGCGTCCGGGTCTCCGACGCAGCGCAGCACGCCCTGCCGCAGGTCATCCCGCCCGCCGAAAGGGTCCACAAGCTCGCCCGCGCTCCCATCCTCGTCGACCGACATCGCCATGGCGTTGATCGTAAAATCGCGTCGGGACAGATCCTCGGTCAAAGACGCGGTAAACGCGACCGAATCAGGATGCCTCCCGTCCGAATACGCGCCGTCGAGCCGGTAGGTCGTCGTTTCGTATGCGCCGTCCGGCATCAGCACCGTCACCGTGCCGTGTTTGACGCCGGTATCGAGCGTCCGGTGCGGCGCAAGCGCGCGCCGGATCTCCTCCGGAGGCGCGTCCGTACAGATGTCCCAATCGTGGACCGGCGCCTCAAGAAGCATATCCCGCACGCAGCCGCCCACAAGGTACGCCTCGCGGCCCGCGCGCCCGAGCGCGCGGACGATCTCACAGGCGCCTTCCGGAATCTTCACGTCTGCGCCGTTCAAGACGCGTTCGGTCTCACCGAGCCGAGCAGTGCCTTGACAAAAAACTCGGTGCGCTTGAACTTCTGCGCCTGACGCGGGACCTTCAGCGTCGCCCGATAGCCGAAGTTTTTGGTAAAGATGAGCAGCATAAAGTTCGCCGCAACGAAAAGGTCGTTCGTGATATAGCCCGTTTTCAGCTCCGGCGTATCCTGCACCGCCTTCAAAACGCTGTAGTTCTCGCCCGGAGCCGTGCTGCCCGCCGAGCCGACCGCCGCCTTTGCCAGCTGCTCGTCGGTCGAGTTCTTGATCTGGGCAAGGAAGCCCGTCAGGTTCATCTGCCCCAGCGATTCCTCGCTGAGCGCATGCGTAACGTCGAACGTGAGCAGGTCGTACTTGCTCGCGTCCATGCGAAGGTCGAACGTACCCGCGCCGTAATCCGCCGGCAGCTCCTCGAAACGTGCGATAGTCAGCACGCTCCGGTTGTCTTTGGTCAGATCCGCGGTGTCATAGCCCGCGCCGTAGGGGATGTGAATGCCAAAGTCGCGGTTGACAAGGATGTCCTTGCCGTCGCTGGTTACTCCGATCATATCGTATCGCTCCCGTAAAAAAGGATGTAGTGTTTATTATACAAGGGCAGCCGGATAATTGCAATCTGTTTTCTCCCGCGCGGCGCTTTTGCTTACTGCCACACGGCGTATTGCGGGCGGCAAATCGCCTCGTCCTTCTGCGCGAGCCGCCACACCAGCACGAACACCACCGCGTTGAGGATAAAGACGTACGCGTAGAAAAGAAGCGCGGAAAGCGCGCTTTCGCCGGTGTTGGCGAAAAAGTCGTAGAAGCCGTGCTCCGCAATGGGCGCGAGGATCGCAAGACGGCAGTTGCGCGCGGCGAGCGCGCGGTTGCCCTGCGCGTCGAACTGCTTCGCCTTGCCGTAGAAAATACCCATCAGGATACCGTCCACACAATGCCCCGGCACGGCGCTGACCATGCGCGTGAGCGCAACGCCGAAGCCGTAGGACGAAATATAGCTGAAGTTCTCGAACGCCGCGAAACCGAGCGCCGTGACCGCCGCGTAGATGATACCGTCGAAGCGGTAGTTGAACGCGGGGTGCTTCCAGGTGAACTTCCGGAGCACGGCATATTTGAAGCCCTCCTCCACCAGCGCGACGCACAACAGGTTTTCAACGATGCGATACGCCACCGTGTCCTCTTCGAGAAACAGCCCCAGCACGGCCATAAGCGCAAGCTCCACATAGGCGACGATAAGCATCGTCAGCACGCCCTCGACCAGAAACAGCTTGCCCAGCAGCAGCGGCGGCTCCTTCTCGATGGTGTCGAGACAGAAAAGATATATGATCAGCACCGCGGTCGGCACAAAGCCAACGAGCTGCGCCGTCAGCATATCCGTCTCCGCATCCTCGCCGATGGCGGCGAAAATGACGAACAGGACGGCCTGCAGCACGGTAAGCGCCGCGGCGAAAAGGATACTGACCCGCTTGTGTCTCGCATAAAGCGGCGAAAGCTTGCCGCGGCTGTGCCACGGGACCCGTCCCGTGTCCTGCTGCGCCGGCGTCTGATATACGGGCTGCTCCGGTTCTGCAGGCGCGCCGTACTGCGCGCCGCAGGCGGGGCAGAACTTCGCTCCGTCCGGCATCTGTGCGCCGCACTTTTCACAAAACATGGTTCAGTCCTCCTTCTGCGGTTTCCGATTGGTCGCGGCGTCCGGCTGCTTTTTCAGTCCCCGCCGCAGCGCTTCTCCGAGCCGTCGCAGGTTCTTCCGCGCCCGCTCGCCGATGGGCGACGCGCTCAAGCGGCGGTTGTGGTCGCGCCGCTCCCAACTCTTTCGGTCCATTGTATGTCCTCCAACGTGTTTTTTCCATTATAAAGCAAAAACGGTGCTTTGACAATAATGCCGGCCGAATTGGCACGGAATATTTGTTTTGGCACGTTGACGTAAGCCGGTTCCTATGCGATAATCATATTATCTTATCGCAACAAACAGGACGATTCTGCAAGGAGGCTGAAAACCGATGAAAAGATGGATCGCGCTTATTCTCGCCGTATGGATGGCGCTCAGCTGCGTCGGCTGCGGCGCTTTGGACGACGACGCCGGCGAGAGCGACGGCAAGCCAAAAGGCGAACCGCAAACGCAAAACGGCGGCTCCAAGGACTCCTCCGGCACGGAGCAGGGGCTTTCCATGCGCGTGGACCGGAATACCGGCAAGCTGACCGTCAAGCGCGCGTCGCTGCCCTCCGGATCATCAAAGGGCAGTGAGGGAACGTGGACGCTGTTCGTCTACCTCTGCGGCACCGACCTTGAAACGGACGCCGGCTCCGCCACGGACGACCTCATAGAGATGCTCGACGGCGCCTCCGGCAAAAACGTGCGCTTCGTCGTGGAGACGGGCGGTGCCAATGAGTGGCTCAACAACACGGTGGACAGCAGCAAGCTGCAGCGCTACCTTGTGGAAAAAGAGGACATCAAGCTCGTGGACGAGCAGCCGCTCGACGGCATGGGCCGCGGCGACACGTTTGCGGATTTCCTGCGCTGGGGCGTTAAAAACTACGCTTCGGAGCACATGGGCGTCATCCTTTGGAACCACGGCGGCGGCAGCATCACCGGTGTCTGCTTCGACGAGACGGACGACTTCGACTCCCTCTCCCTGCGCGAGCTGGTCGACGCCTGCGGCGACATGGGGCGGAAGTTCGACTTCATCGGCTTCGACGCCTGCCTGATGGGCACGCTGGAAACTGCGAACATCCTCGCCTCCTACGCCGACTACATGATCGCCTCCGAGGAGGTGGAACCCGGCAGCGGCTGGAACTTCACCGCCATCGGGCGTTATCTTGGGGAAAACCCTGGCACGGACGCCAAGCAGCTCGGCATCGTGATCTGCGACAGCTTCTACGAATCCTGCGCCGAGATCGAGGAAGACGACCTCTGCACGCTCTCCGTGATCGACCTTGCGAAGCTCGACGACCTGCTGGTCGTTTTCAACGACTTCTCCCGCGGGCTGTATGCCTCCGCGGCGGACGCCGTCGACCGCGCCGCCATGATCCGCGGCATCGGCAAGGCGGACAACTTCGGCGGCAACAACCGTACCGAGGGCTACACGAACATGGTGGATATGGGCGGTCTCGTCGCCGCCTGCGAGGATCGCGCGGACAACGCCAAGGAAGTCCTCGCCGCGCTCGACGACGCCGTCGTCTACTTTGTCTGCGGCTCAGCGCACAGCGGCGCGTCGGGGCTTTCGATGTACTATCCGCTGAGCGTACAGGGCTCGGAGGAGCTTTCTATCTTCGCCGACATCTGCCCCAGCCCCTACTACCTCTCCTTCGTCGACCGCCAGAGCAAGGGCACGATCGACATAGACGCCGTGGACGACTACGACGACGATTTCTGGTTTGACGACGACGATTGGTTTTGGGGGCTTGAAGACGATCTGGACGACTATTGGGATTATCTGGACGGCTACGAGCCCACCGGCGAAAGTCCGTACATCACCTTCGACATAGAACCGTTCCTCGACGACGAGGGCGATTTCTGGTTCGCGCTCGACGAGAACGGCCTGGAGACCGCCGAAGATGTCTACGGCATCGTCTACGAGCTTTCGGAAGACGGCGAGGACATCATCGAGCTGGGTCAGACCTACGACATTACCGCAGATTGGGAGGACGGCGTCTTCATCGACGATTTCGACGGCTGGTGGCTCTCACTTCCGGACGCGCAGAATCTCGCCGTCTACATCGTGGAGGCGACG
>CAMVGI010000116.1 GCA_947166955.1 uncultured Clostridia bacterium
ATCAACATTCTCGATACGCCGGGACATCAGGACTTCTCGGAGGACACCTACCGTACGCTGATGGCGGCGGACAGCGCGGTCATGGTCATCGACGGCGCAAAGGGCGTTGAGCCGCAGACTCGCAAGCTCTTCAAGGTGTGCGCGCTGCGTCATATTCCCATTTTTACGTTCATCAACAAGATGGACCGCGAGACGCGCGATCCGCTGGAGCTTTGCGAGGAGGTCGAGCGCGAGCTCGGCATCGACACCTATGCCGTCAATTGGCCCATCGGCAGCGGCAAAGAGTTTCAGGGCGTCTATGACCGTGAGAAGCGCTGCATCCTGCACTTCACGGACGCCGGCCACGCGAAAAAGGCAGGCGTCACGGAGATCGAACTTACCGATCCGCTGCTCGCGGACATGCTGGGACAGGCAAAGCGCGACGCGCTGGTCGAGGAGATCGAGCTGCTCGGCGCTGGGCGCGAGTTTGACCTCAAGGCCGTGCGAAACGGCACGCTTTCGCCTGTGTTTTTCGGCTCGGCGCTCACCAACTTCGGCGTGGAACCGTTTTTGGAGCACTTTCTCAAGATGACGAGCGCCCCGCTGTCCCGCGAGAGCGACGAGGGCGAGGTGGACGCGTTCTCGCCCGAGTTTTCGGCGTTCGTGTTCAAGATCCAGGCGAACATGAACAAGGCGCATCGCGACCGGCTCGCGTTCATGCGCATCTGTTCGGGCAAATTCGAGCGCGACGCGGAGTACTACCACGTCCAAAGCGGCAAAAAGATGCGCCTTTCCCAGCCGCAGACGATGATGGCGGCGGAGCGCGAGATCGTGGACACCGCCTACGCGGGCGACATCATCGGCGTATTCGACCCCGGCATCTTTTCCATCGGCGACACGATCACCGTGCCCGGGAAAAAGTACCGCTATTCGGGCATCCCGACCTTCGAGCCGGAGCATTTCATGTCGGTTTCCCCGATGGACACGATGAAGCGCAAGCAGTTCGTCAAGGGCATCGAGCAGATCGCGCAGGAAGGCGCCATCCAGATCTTCAAGATCCCCGACAGCGGCTTTGAGGACGTGGTCGTGGGCGTGGTCGGCACGCTGCAGTTCGACGTGTTTGAGTACCGTATGAAAAGCGAGTACGGCGTCGATCTTCGCATGAGCGGCCTGCCCTACGAGCATCTGCGGCTCATCGGGGACTGCCCCTGCGATACCAAGGAGCTCACGCTCTGCACCGGCTCGCGCGTGCTGGAGGACTTCAAGGGCCGCAAACTCATCGCCTTCGGCGGCGAGTGGTCGGTCGGTTTTCTCACCAAGCACAACCCTGGGCTGGAACTCGTCGATTGGCTCAGCGTATCGTAAATGCACAGCGAAAAAGAGAAGCGGCATATGCCGCTTCTCTTTTTATCCTTCCGCAAGCACGACCTCGACGATGCCCGGTTGGGCGGTGTCGGGATAGAAATTCACCTGCCACGGCGAAAGGTTGTAAACCGGTTCTTGCATTGTAACCTGTCCGTCCGGCGGCGTCTCCCCCTCCGGCGCTGTTTCTCCCGTCTGCGGCGTTTCACCGTCCTGCGCCGCCAGAGCTTCGCCCTGCTGCGGAGCCGTCTCCGTGTCCGCGGGCGTCTCGCCCGTGCCGCTCTCCGACGCGGCCGTTCCGGTCTCTCCCTCCGTGCCGTTCTCCGTCGCGGAGGGCGGCGCGGGCGGAAATACCTCGTCGTGCACCGCGGCAACCAGCGCCAGCACGTCGTCGCGTCCGCCTCCGAAGTATCCCACGCGGATCGCGAGCGCCTCGCGTCCCTCCTTGATGGCGGCGCGCAGCAGATCGGGCAGCGCCTCGGTGCTCGTCACGTTGACGATGGCGCTTTGTTCCTCCGCGGTGCGGCGGTAGCCGAAACGCACGGTCAGTTCGTAATACGCGCTCTCGGACTTGCCCTCATAGGTGATGTAGTCGAGCAGATACGCGCCGATGGGCGTTTTCTTCTGCACCTCGACGCAGGCATCGCCCGCCATGGCGGCCTTGTTCGGCGCGTCGCCGTAGATACGCACGACGCCGTCCTCGCTGTGCTCGCTCAGCAGCAACAGCAGCGCGTTGACGAGGTCCTGATAGTTCTCCGCGCGCAGCATGTCCGCGTCCTCGTTCTCCCAATACGCCGCGCTGTGCGGCACAACGGAGGAATAAGAACGCTCCAGCAGCTTGTCCCCGCAGCCCGTGAGAACAAGGCAGAGGGCAAGCAAGCATACGATTGTAGAGCAGCGCTTTTTCATCAATACCCCAAGTCCTCGTCCACGAGCACGACCTCCATGTCGCAGCCCGTCATCGGCCGCCACAGCACCACCAGCGCGCCGCAGATGCGCTCGGGGCTGTTGCAGTCGTAGCACTTGTCCGCGCGCGCGGCGCAGGGCGTCTTCCGCCCGAGGCGCTGCGCGTTCTTCGGTCCCGCGACGTTCCGCGCGCGCCAAGCCGCCTTTTCATGCGTGGGCGCCAGCTTGTTGCGCCCGATGACAAAATAGACCTTCTTGTGCCCGAACAGCGTGGAGGCGACGCGGTTGCCCGAACCGTCGACGTTGATGATCTCGCCGGTTTCGGAAAGGCCGTTGGCGGAGCAGATATAGACGTCCGCGCCCATCGCGGCGCGGCGCATCTCGTCCGGCGTCTTCCCCTCGGGTACGTTCCAATGGCTGTGAACGGTGTTATGTTTACTCAAGCTGTCATACAGCTTCATTTCCGCAAGCGTCACCGAGCCGCCGAACCCGACGCTCGCGCCGTCGATCCGTTCGTTGAGATACTCGCTTGCTTTCTCCTTTGTCTGGCACACCGTCACCGAATACCCGCGCGCCTTCAACGCCTGCTCCACCTTGGAGAAATCCATAATGCTCCGCCCTTCTGTTTTGTATTATGTCAACCCGTTCGGGTCATACTCGCCAAAGCCCTCGCCGAGCACCTCGACCGCGTCGGAAATGATGAAAAACGCGTCGGGATCGATCTCCTTGACGATGCGCTTGACCATGACGATCTCGCGCAGGCGCACGGCGCACAGGAGCATCGTGCGCTCCGCGCCCGTATACGCGCCGACGGCGTGCAGCTTCGTCACGCCCACGCGCTGCCGGAGCAGCTCGTCTGCGATTTCGGTTTCCTTTTCGGAAATGATGTGCGCCAGCTTTCCGGTGTTGCCGCCGTAGACGATCAGATCCAGCACTTTCGTCGAGACGAAGAGCGCCACGCCGCCATAGAGCGCGTTGTTGAGGTTGCGGAACACCGCCGCGTAGCCGACGATGATCGTCAGGTCCAGCCCCAGCATCACGTTGCCGATGGAAAGCTGCGGCACACGCCGCTTCAAAAGCCACGCGGCAAGCTCCGTCCCGCCCGTGTTGGCTTCCTCGCGCATGATAAGGCCGCAGCCGACGCCGAGCAGCACGCCGCCGTAGAGCGCGGCAAGCAGCTCGTTCATTGCGCGAAACTCATGAAACGCCGCGAGCGCGTCCACCATCAGCGAGCTCATCGCCATACCGTAGAGCGAGCGCATGAAAAAGCGCGGTCCGAAGCGCTTGAAGCCCAGCAGGTACAGCGGCACGTTCATCACGATCAGCATCCCGCCGATGGGCAGCGCGCGGACATAATAGTGGATGATCTGCGCCACGCCGGTGAGGCCCCCGCAGGTGAAGTTGTTCGCCGCGTAGAACCAATCGAACGCGAGCGCGTAGATCGCGCAGCCGAGCGTCATGACGGCGTAGCTTTTGAGGGTTTCCTTCTTCATACGCTCACAAAATCGTCATCTGCTTGTCCTCGCCGTCCTCCGTCTTGAGCAGCGCACCCGTCGCGGGGATGGTGCGGCCGCGGTAGCGGGCGAGGTTGGTGATGCCGGATTCCTCCAGCGTGCAGGCATACTCCAGCGTTTTGTTCTTTTTGAGCGTCATCAGCCCCACGCCCTGCGTCGCGCGCGTGGATTTGACCGCGAGCAGCGCGGTGCTCACCACGAGGCAGCGCGGCTCGCTGGAATATGCCGCGATCTCGCAGTCCTCGGTGCGGTACATCACCGTTTTGAGCGGGCTCTTGTCGCTGTACGCGCCGGTGAGCCGGCGGCGGTTCGAGGTCGTCTGATAGGCGGCAAGCTCCACCTTGGCGCACTTGCCGTTTTCGAAGAAGAACAGCATAAAGCCGCGGTAATCCCCCGGCAGCACCATGTAGACCACGCTCTCACCCTCATCCATGCCGAGCTTCGCGGGCAGGTAGTCGCCAAGCACCGACGCCTTCGTGTCCGCGAACTCGCCGAGGCGGGTCTTGTAGACCTGCGCGCGGTCGGTGAAGAACATGACCTCCGCGTTGCTCGTGGTCTCGAAGGTCTGGCGCAGCGCGTCGTCCTCCTTGAACTTCTGCTCGCCGCTCATGCGCAGCGACGCGGGCGTGATCTTCTTGAAATACCCGTGCTTGGAGAGGAACACGCTCACGGGGTATTCCTCGACGCTCTCCTCCTCCGGCTCGGCGGCGTCCTCAAAGTCGTAGACGATGCCGGTTTTGCGCGGCTCGGCGTATTTCTTCTTCACGTCCTCCAGCTCGGAGACGATGATCTTCTTCACGCGCGCGGGGCGGTTGAGGATGTCTTCGAGATCCTCGATCTCTTCCGCGAGCGCGTCGGTTTCCTGCGTGCGCTTGAGGATGTACTCGCGGTTGATGTTGCGAAGCTTGATCTCCGCCACATATTCCGCCTGCGCTTCGTCGATGCCGAAGCCGATCATCAGGTTCGGCACGACGTCGGACTCCGCCTCGGTCTCGCGGATGATCTTGATTGCCTTGTCGATGTCGAGCAGGATGCGCTTGAGACCCTTCAAAAGATGGAGCTTTTCCTTCCGCTTGCTCAGAACGAAGAAGACGCGGCGCTTGACGCTCTCCGTGCGCCACGCGCACCACTCGTCCAAAAGCTCGCGCACGCCCATCACCTTCGGCATGCCCGCGATGAGCACGTTGAAGTTGCACGACGCCGTATCCATCAGCGTCGTGGACCTGAAAAGCTTCTGCATGAGCTTCTCCGGATCGACGCCGCGCTTTAGGTCGATGGTGAGCTTGAGGCCGGAGAGGTCGGTCTCGTCGCGCATGTCGGCGATCTCCTTGATCTTGCCCGCCTTTATGAGCTCCGCCACCTTGTCCATGATCGCCTCGGTGGTGGTGGTATAGGGAATCTCATAGATTTCAATGAGGTTTTCTTCCTTGATATAGCGCCACCGCGCCCG
>CAMVGI010000117.1 GCA_947166955.1 uncultured Clostridia bacterium
AGTACGTAGGCGGCGTACTGCTTTACGAGGGGCAGTTCTCCGACGGCGTTTATAACGGCCGCGGCAAGCTCTACGCGGACGGACAGCTCGTGTACGACGGGCAGTATGTCGAGGGGAAACGCTCCGGCAGCGGCACGGCGTACAAGGACGGAAAAGCGCTCTATGAGGGGCAGTTTTTGGACGACCTCTATGAGGGGCGCGGCAGGCTGTACGAAAACGGACTTTTGTGCTATGACGGCGCGTTCCACGCGGGCGCGGCGGAGGGCGCGGGCACGGCCTACTATCCCTCCGGACAGGTCTCCTATCAGGGACAGTTCCTCGCGGGCAAGCGGGACGGAGCGGGCACCGCTTACGGCACGGACGGCGCCAAGGTCTACGCCGGCGATTTCGCGGCGGACGCTTACAGCGGTACGGGAACGCTCTTCTTTGCCGACGGCGGACAACTGACCGCCGCGTTTCAGAACGGCAAGCCGGAGGGCAGCGTGGAATGGAAGAAAAACGGTATCCCGTATTATCGGGGCGAGTGGTCGGACGGCGCGGCGTCCGGCTTTGGCACGCTGTACGGCAAAGACGGGAAGCGGCTCTATGAAGGGGCGTTCCTCGGCGGAACGATAGACGGACGCGCGCTTTTGAACGGTACGGCGGAGGAGCTGCGCGCCGCCTTGGGCGAGGGCAGCGTCAGAAACGAGAACGACAGCGCCGGATACCGCATTGTCGCGGAGGAGCTTGGGCTTACGGCGCTTTGCACCTTTCAGACCGAGGCGGAGGACTCCAGACCGTATCAGATCTATCTTTCCGCGCCGGAGAAGGACGGCTGGATCGATATCCTGCCGGGCGGAGAGCATATCCCCGCGGCGTCGTGGCCGGAGGGCGTGACGCTGGAGCGCCTTTCGATCCAATACGCCGCGCAGCTCGGCGTGACGGTCGAAAGCGGTGCCTATTTCGCGGAGAACGCGGTGGAGGACGCGTGGCGGTTCACCGTTTTGTATTCCGATGAAAAACGTGAAAACGCCGTGCTGCTCACATGGGAACGCACGGACTTGATGCCGACGCGCACGGCGGCGCGCGGTACCGGCGCGGCGGATAGTGCGGACAGTAAGGTGGAGGCGTTGCTGGGCGCGCTGGACCTGATGGAAGGGACGGCGGGCGCGGGCGGAAGCGCGGGCGCGGTCTCCAGCGGCAAGAGCGTGGACGAAGCGCTCGCAAAGGCGGCGGATATCGCGGCGGCGGTCAATTTGACGGACGCGATGCTCGGCTTCTGGGAGGAGACCGAACGCCTGCAGGCGCTGCAGGAGGCCTCCGAGCGCACGGATATCCTGCTTGCCGACGCGCAGGACGCGTTGGCGAAGGGCGTCGGTTCCGCGGAGCTTGTCGAGGCGCTGCAGCGAACGCAGCTTGAGCGGAAGGCACAGATCGAGACGGCAAAGACCGCCGTCAAGCGCGCGGAGCTTCAGGCAAGCGCGTTGGGCGTGACCGGACTCGGCGACTACGCGCTGGAGGAACTGCTCGTCAGCTTCGAACCGGGCGAGCAGGAGGTCGGGGAACTGGCGCTCCTCGCCGCCGCTTACGCGCAGGCGGCCGGTGGGAAAATGACCGCCGACGCCGCGGAAACGGCGGTAAAAACGGGCCTGTTGGACCTCACGGACGCGCGTGGCGCGGTGCAGTTGGCGCTGACGCGCTATCAGTCCGCCGAGGCGAGCGCGCAGAGCGCCGCGGGCGCCTACGCGATGAGTCTCGGCTCGAAGGAGACGTGGTACGGCGCGATGAACGACCAGGCGCTTGCCCGCGCCGACCTTTGCAGCGCGCTGGCCGGATTTTCGCGGCAGGCGAATCAATTCAACCAACTGACGGGAGGCTGGATCTCCCGCACCTTCGATTGGCACAAAGACGTTTTTGAACCGCTGTTCCGCGCGGCGCTCCAGACGGGAGACAACGCGGCGGCGTGAAGGGAGTGGACTTATGGCGGACTATACGGCCTTGACGGAGGCGGGTACGGCGTTGGTGGAGATGCTGCGCGACAACCTGACGCCGGAACCGCTGGGAAACCGTGAGTTGATCAACCTCTGCTCTCCGCACGAGAGCGAAAACAACCAACTGACGCTGTACCTCTACCATATCGAGGAGGACACGCAGAACCTTCCCGCCGGTTATTTCAGCGTGGACGGCGAGACGGAGCGGCTGCGTCCGGCGCAGTATATCCTGCACTTTCTGATGACGCCGCACTCCAAGGCGCCCGCACAGGTGAAGGAGGCGGACCAGTACCGTATCATGGGCGCGGCGCTTCAGACGCTGCGCGACCATCCCATAATCCCCAGACAGTATCTCACCGGCTCGCTGGCGGCGGAAAACGCGGTGCTGCACATTTCGCTGGACAAGATGTCCATGGAGCAGCTTTTGAAGATTTGGAACAACACCTCGAAGGACTACAAGCTCTCCGTTGTGGTGACGGTGAGCGGCGTTGCCATCGACTCCAAGCTTGAGCGCCGCGTGTCCCGCGTCAAGGAGGTCATCATCGGCACAGGGCGGAAAAAGGAGGAGCTGTCATGATCCATCACGCGGCAAGCGCGGTCTTTCTGCTGCGCGACGCGTTTTCGGGCGAGACGCTGAAAAACGGCTCCGCCACGCGCTGCCTGCTCGACGGCAGGCCCCTGCGGCGTCCCATTTGGAAGCGCGAGGGCTATCTGGTGCTCGCCGATCTCGAACCCGGCGAGCATACGCTGCGCATCAGCCGCAGCGGTTTTCGCGATGAGGTGGTGTCCCTTCTGGTCGAGGAAGGAAAGACCGTTGAGGATACCATCGCACTCAAGCCGGGCGGCAGCTATCGCTTTCCCAAGGAAACCGTGCGCGTTTCCCTGCGGCTCACGCGCGGCAGGAGCGCCGCCGCGTTTGAGCGGATCTGGCTGGGCGTGCCGCTGCGCGCGCCGCTCAAGCTGGCGCAGGAGAAGACGGAGGCGGGAGACGCGGAGGCACGGCTTTTCTGCGAAGGCAGCGCGGCGCTGCTGCCGATCCCCGGGCATTATCTCCTGCTGGACAAGAAAACGCCGGAACTTGCGTATCTGCGCCTGATGCGCGGCGAAGCGGCGGAGTTTTCGCCGCCGCTTGCCGCCGGACATACGCGCGGCACGGAGCTGACGCCCATGCAGGCGTATGACGCGGACGAGACCGGCACGGTGACGGTGCTGCTGCGCGAGCCGGGAACGCTGATCGGTTTTAGCGGCGGGAAAAAGTATGAGGCGGAAGTGAGCGCGGGCGAGCAGCGCCTGGAGTGGAAGTTGGGAGGCTGAGTATGGCAAATCCGGCGGTGCAAACGGCAATGTGCACCTGCATTTTTGGCGCGGCGCCCTGTCCGCTCACGGTTTCGTCCCAGCAGAAGGTCAAGACCTTCGGCATGTTGCAGGCGACCATTATGGACAATAAGCCCGCGACCTTCGGCTTGTGCTCCAATCCGGCCAATCCCGCTGTTATCGCGGCGACCGCCGCCAAGCTGGGCGTGTTTTCGCCCGCGCCCTGTGTGCCGGCCATACCGGGACCGTGGATACCGGGCGCGCCGACGGTGCTGGTCTGCGGCAAGCCGCTTTTGAACAACACCTCCAAGCTGATGTGCGCTTACGGCGGCTTGATCCAGATCTCAATGACACCCGCGATGACCGTGAAGACACCGTAAGGAGAAACTATGGAAGAGAGCGAACTCAACAGGATAGACGCGTCCCGTCTCGACAGCGGTTACGCCGGAGAGGATGAGCTGCTGCGCGACTGCATGGCGTGGCTCGACCTGTTGCTCTATGACTATTACGCGCACCATCAATGGCTGGGGCCGTCCGGCGAGATGAAGAATCTGCTGGGGCTTGTGGTGACGCGGGAGGAATTTGAACACAATCTGACCAAAGCGGCGCAGCGCGGGCTGAGCGCCGAACTGAGCAATGAGGAGCGCGAACAGCTTGCCCTTTCCCGCTCCGCCATCCGGCTGCGTCTGGAAAAGACGGAGGCGGCGCTTCCGCTGCGCAAGTTGTTCGAGCGATTCGAGCTTGACGAGTTTGAACGCGGCTGCGTCGTGCTTGCGTACGCGCCCGAGATCGACCTCAAGTACACCAGGCTTTTCGCCTATTTGCAGGACGACATGACGCGCAAGGCGCCGGGCGTCTCGCTTTGCTGCGAGCTGCTGCTGCCGGAGGGAATGGAACTGACGGCCTGCATGTCCCGCTTTCGCGGCGAGGACGGCCTGACGCGCCTTTTCGAACGCGCGGAGCTGGATAAGGGGCTGCTGGTGCTTCGGCGCGAGGTCGTGGAATACCTCGCCGTCGGCTCGGTCCGCAGTCACGGCGGCGTACAGGTCTTCGACGGCGCCGCGCACGAACCGCTCGCCCCGCTGATCATTCAGGAAGACATCGCCCGCCGGCTGGACGCGGCGTTCGCATCTCCGGGGCGCTGCTGCATCCACCTCTCGGGAACGCAGGGAAGCGGTAAGCGCTTCCAGATCGAGCATCTCATGGCGCGCCACCGCGCGCGCTGCGTGTTTGCCGATCTTGAAAGCGACGATTGGCGCGAAACGGCGCGCAGCGCGGCGCTGACGGCGGATCTGACGGACGCCTGCCTGTGCCTGTGCCACCTCGACCGGAAGGACGAAGCGGGGCAGGACGCGCCGCTGTCGGGCGCCGTGCTGGAGGAACTGGAGCGATTGGAGACGCGGCACGAAAAACGCTTCTTTCTCTCGCGGCTCCCGCTGCCCGCGCGACTGCAAACGTTGACGGTCGAGCTGGAGCTGCCCCGCGTGAGCGAGACGGAGCGTCTGGCGCTGTTCGACGCGGCGCTGCGAAGCGTGCGCCTGACGGGCTGCACGACGGAGGAGCTGGCGGCGAAGTTCCGCTTCAGTCCCCGCCAGATCCGCGCCGCCTGCTCGCAGGCGGCGGGGCTTGCGCGGCTCGACGGTACGGGCGAGGTGTCCGGCGAGCTGATCCACCGTTGCTGCTACCGCCAGTCGGTACACCGGCTGGGCGAACTCGCCACGCAGGTTACACCCGGCTATACATGGGACGACGTGGTGCTGCCGGACGCGCAGAAGAATCTGATGCGCCGCGCCTGCGGCCATGTCCGCTATCGGCATCAGGTATCCGCGCGCTGGGGATTCGGCAATAAGGTCGGCTATGGCTGGGGGCTTTCGATCCTGTTCGCCGGCTCG
>CAMVGI010000118.1 GCA_947166955.1 uncultured Clostridia bacterium
CGTATTGCAAAAAGACGCATCAAAAAACAGGACAAATAGCTATGATAACTCCTGTGGGCGAGAGCAGCGGGCTGGCGGTCGAAGTCGTTCGTTGCGACAACGTGAGCCGCGATTTTTACTATTCCTCGGCGCGGAACACCTATTACGATGACAACTATCGTCCCGTGACCGTCTCGTCGGGCGGCGGCTGCTGACGCGGCGCGGCGGGACACCGACCACACTCGCATATTATATAGCCCTTCGGTGTAAGATCACCGAGGGGCTGTTGTCTTATAGTATCCCAGCACCGCTGCGGTGAACCAAGGGCGCGTTGCGGCGTTTTCGGACTGGGTTTGCGTCAGCGCGGCAGGGAGCGCAGCATGGAAAAGGCTTATATCGGCTACCTCAAAACCCGCGACGCCTCGACGTTTCAGGTCCACCAGAAAAACACCGTGAAATGAAAATTTCACGGTGTTTTTGCAATTTTCTAAGCAGATTTCCTTTGACGAGGCCAACACTCTTCCCGATTTCTCAGAAACGAGTGGTCCGCATCCTTACCTTGGCCGGTCATTAAGATTATACGCAGTAAATTCCCCGCCTCCGGATACTTTGTCCAGTTCTTCATCATCAAGGAGCATCCCTGCCTCTTTTATGGTATCCCTTGCTTCTTCCTTTGTCTTTGCATTTTCTACTTTTTCCTTCAGATCACCGATCAGTTTCATTATTTACCGTTCCTCCATATAAGCTGATAATGATTTTTTAATAGCACCGGGTACATTTCCGTAATGATCGCATCGATGAGGCAATTCTGAATCACTTCCTGCTGAGCGATCCGGTCAGGAAGCTTCAATACCGCTCTCCATTATACGTAAGAAATCGAAAAATGGCAACGGTATTTTCAAAAAATCTTATAAATTCAATTCCTTAAGCCGAGAATAATACATTTTCATTCTATTTTGAAACGATTCTTCACGATGACGGGAGTCGTGCATTTCCAGATAAACTGTAAGGTAGTCGCCAAACTTGCCATTGTAAAGTTTATACACGCATTTTGGTTTAATTGAAACTGCAAAGTTGAAGGTCGTCATATCCTGCATGATTCCCTCAGGCATGGAAAAGAGAGAGTCATCTTTATACTCGGGCTTTGCTTTAGGAGCATAGGATATGACGTCGACTTTTCGAGCATTGATTAGGTGTGAAACAACAACTTCAAACGCAAGACCACTATACGACGTATGAGCGGGACGGTCAAGTGGTACTTGCGCTAAACAACGAAATAATTTTACCGGAGAACGCGCCCGTCCGGCTGACAAGCGCCCAGCTTGAGGAACTGGACTACAGGCAACTGTATCGCGCCTATTCGCCCAAAGAGCGGAAATCGGCAGCCGATCCGCGAGTGACGTTCAAGGTAATGGCTTATGGCTATCAGTGTGGGATCTATTCCAGCCGCGGATGGGAGGAAGCCTGCCGGTATCGGGTGGATTTCATGTGGCTGCTGGAGGGAGAACCTGTCCCCGACCACGCCACTTTCGCGCGGTTTCGGAAACGCTGTGCCAAGGAGATCGAGGACCTGTTCTACCAGTATGCCCGCTTGCTGGAGGAACAGGGCGAGACCGACCACGATATCGTCTTCATCGACGGCACGAAGCTGGAAAGCGCCGCCGGACGGTATACGTTTGTCTGGCGCAAGAGCGTGGAAAAGCAGCTTGCCAAGGTAAAGCAAAAGGCGCACGCCGCGGTCTCGGTAGGCTCTTTCAGTGAACTGGAAGCGTATCTCGCACGCTCAGCCGAGGGGATTGACTTCGTCCACGGCAGCGGCAAACGCAAGAGCGCGGAACAAAAGGACTGGGAAAAGCTGGACGAGCTGCGCCGCCGCTGGGCGGAGTACGAGGAAAAGCTCGGCGTCATGGGCGAGAGGCGCAACAGCTATTCCAAGACGGACACGGACGCCACGTTCATGCGGATGAAGGAAGACCATATGCGCAACGGGCAGCTCAAGCCGGGCTACAACGCGCAGATCGCGGTGAACAGCGAATACATCACCGGCATCGACGTGTTCTCCGACCGTACGGATTTCGGCACGCTGGTCCCGTTCCTCAGAACGCTGCAACGGCAGCATGGGAAGAAATATGATTCCGTGACGGCAGACGCCGGCTATAGATGGTTCTCTATTGTCGTTCATCTTCATCATGAGATGCCCGTCCATGTCAATGGCAGTTTAATCAGACAGGGCGTGGATCAGGTTTCTGTCTTCGTAATCAAATATCAGCTTACCCATCTGGTGTCTTCTTATCTCAACCTTACGATTTCATGCCAAGGTGTTCCCGCGATACGTTTCACCTGATACAGTGTATCGTCGATCCAGTAGGTGATTTTATCTGCGGCCATCTCGTTTGTTATGATGTTGGTGCAGATCAGATTATTACTGGAATCAGTGCCTCCGCAGGCGAGAGGAAGTATGTGATGGACATTCCAACCACAATAGATTCGCTCTCCATTTCTGACGATATAGTAGTCAGAATTGCCATAGGCAGCCCTGTACATCAGACCTCCGTCGAAGTCCTCTGCATAAGCCGAAAGCCCATAGTGCCGCATCCATAGCTGCATTGCGGTTCCTCTTGTAATTTTCATTTGTTTCGCCTCCTCTCCGGATCAAAATAAAAGCTCATACACAGTTGTGTGTATGGGCCCGAATGATCCAGATCGAGAGCTTTACACACAACCTCACAAAAGGCAATCCATAAGAATTGTCTTGTTGTAAGTATGGTGTAAAGCAAACCGGAGCGACGATTACCTACCGAGAGTTTCTCTCGTTTTTCTCAAGGACGTAACCAGAGTGTTTTTCCCTTGATAGTTCCGGGGCGTTACAAAATGCTATCGAAAGCACGGAAGACAAGTCTACCCAGGTCTCGTTTATCGGGTGTCACAGCTGGGGCTACTTTGCCTTTACCATTAGCGGCTTTCGATTTACAAAATCATTATATACAAGACATCTGACATAGTCAAGGAACCAGTTCGTGCTCGCATGTAAAATAGAGGACAGTTGATAGCTGTCCTCTGTTTTTTTACACAAATCCGGGCGTCAAGCCGGAGCTTGCAAAACCGCGAAAAATGGCGTATAATATGTAGCAATCAATCGGTGGAGAAGACTCATTGCGGCAAAGGGCGCCCTTTGCCGTCTTGCGGGCACCCGCAAGACGATGACCTCTCTCCAACCGCGAAACCGTAAACTATCGCCGCACGGACAGGCGGCGCGAAAGGAGAAAGAGAATCTATGGAACACAAGGTAAGGACAAAGGCGCTGAGCTGGCTGCTGACGCTGGCAATGGTCGTCGGGCTGCTGCCGTGGACGGTGCTGCCTGCGCGGGCGGCGGTGTACAGAACGACGACGACTTACACAGCACAAGGTTGGGATGACGTCTATTTTGTTTGCGAAAACTCTGCAACATATACTATCAATGGCGGAGGAATGCCGGCAATGAACCCGGATAGCAGTGGTGGCACGAATACATGGAACGCATCGATAGCTGCTGACGGAACGCTGACTTTCAATGGCAGTTCTTACGGGAAATTGCCAAGCGGTAAAAACGCCTGGCATCTTTATTGGGACGGCAATATTAGCACCGCTTGGACTATCGCTGGTGCCCTTGTGTGGGCGCAAACATACGTCGCGCCGCCCGCCGTAGATCCCACCATCACCGCGCCGACGCTTGCGACAAACAAGACGTATGACGGCAGCGCGTTGCAGCTCATCACCGCCGCCGCGACCAGCAACAGCACCGGCACGCTGGCCTACGGTCTCGGCACAAGCAGCAGCGCTGCGCCTACCGCTTGGTCTACCGCTATCACCGACAGCAGCTTGAAGCCGACGAACGCAGGGACTTATTACGTTTGGTACAAGCAGGACGCAGCCACCGGCTATAACGCCAAGGCCGCCACTTATGTCGGCAGCGTCACCATTTCGCCAAAAGAGGTCGGCCTGACGTGGGGCGACACGCAATTTACCTACAACGGTTCCGAGCAAAAGCCCGACGCCACGGCGACGGACTTGATTGGCAGCGACGCCTGCACCGTGACGGTCACGGGCGGGCAGACCGACGCGGGCGGCCCCTACACCGCGACGGCGAGCAGTCTTTCCAACAGTAACTACACGCTGCCGAGCGCGAAGACGACCTCGTTCACCATCGCCAAAAAGGCTGCCACCGTTACGGCAAGCGACCAGACCGTGGCGGTGGGCGGCAGCATCGCAACGACTGCGGACAAGGCCGCGCTGACGGGTGCGGTGAGCGGACACACGCTCGATTCCGTCACGCTGACGCCGAGCGATACGTCGGCCGTTACGACCGCCGGCACGATCACGCCGAGCAACGCGGTCATCAAGAACGGCAGCACCGATGTGACGGGCAACTACGACGTCAACTATGTTGCCGGTACGCTGACCGTCACCAAGGCGGCCCCGACCGTGACCGCGCCGACCGCGAAGACGCTGACCTACGACGGCAGCGAGCAGGCGCTTATCAACGCGGGCAGCACCAACGGCGGCACGCTGCAATACAGTTTGGACGGTACGAACTATGTGAGCGACGCCGCGGCGATCAAGGCGAAGGACGCGGGCAGCTATACCGTGGATTATAAGGTCGTTGGCGGCGACAATTACTCCGACGTCGCGCCGCAGACGGTCGCCGTGACCGTTGGGAAGAAATCCGTTACGATCTCCGGCATCACCGCCGCGGATAAGACCTACGACGGCACGACCGCCGCGACGCTGAACTATGCGGGCGTGACCTATGGCGGCATCTGCGCGGGCGACACGCTGACTGTAACCGCCACGGGCGCATTTGCGGACGCGAACGCGGGCAATAACAAGACGGTCAGCCTCAGCGGCCTCACCCTCGGCGGCGCGAGCGTGGGCAACTATGTGCTCGCGGGCAGCGGCAATCAGACCGACGCCACGGCGAGCATCACCGCAAAAGCGCTGACCCAGAGCGACGTGACCATCATAATTGATCCGGCAAGCTATGTGTGGACAGGCAGTCCCATTGAGCCGACCAATGTGACGGTCAAGCTCGGAGATACCGAGCTGCCCGATACGGAGTACGACGTGGCATACACGGACAACACCAACATCGGCACAGCCGTTGCGGCGAGAACCGCCTGCTGGTGGTTGTGGGCAATGTGGGGGCCAACGAGTCGAA
>CAMVGI010000119.1 GCA_947166955.1 uncultured Clostridia bacterium
TTATGCTTGTGATACGTTCGGTTTTCATAGTTCCTCCTTAGATAACGACGTTGTAGCCGTTGAGATACCAAAAGCCGGCCTGGTTCTTTGAAATGGACTTTGCAAAGATAACGTCGAATTTCCGAATCGGCTGTTTTTTGTAGTTGGACGCACGCAGCGTCAGGCGCGCGGTCTTTCCACTGCCAATGGAGCGCGTTTGAAGCGCGTAGCCCCATACAACGCCGTCTTTCTTGCTCTTGAGCGGGTAAACATCCATGATGATGAGCTTGCGGCGGTCTTTTTCCTCGCCGCTGGTCAAGTCGATATAACCGAGGTTTTCCAACTGGTCTTGCATTTTGCTTTTGAAGTCAAAATCCTCCAGATGGAAGTCGCGCACGGTCTTCTCCAGCTCCGCAAGCAGACCGTCCATGTCTGTAATGGTGTAGCTTTTCGCGACCGTTCCGTTTTTTGCGGCGTCGGTTGCGTGCCGAGACACGATCTCCTCAAGCTCACCGTTGAGCTTTTCCTTTGCGATTTTTTTAGCCGTTCCGTTTTTGAAGTAGGCAAACAGATCGACCATGCGAAGAAGCTCACGGGCATTGCCGTACTCAGAGAAGTAGTCCAGACGGATGAGAATGTCGCGCTGGCGCGTATCCAACCGCGTTTCCGTGTCGAGAACCCGCAGTAGCTCCATAAACGAGTCCGGCTTCTTGACATGTGACAACTCATAGAGCTGATTTGCAACCTCGGCGTTGAGGTATTTGACCGACGCGATGCCTTTTGAGATGAATTGCTCATCCTTATCGAACAGGTAGCGGTCTTTCGACCTGCCGAAGCGCGGCGGGACGATCTTGATGCCGTACGCGACCGCAAGCTCGTTGCCGCTTTTGACGTCCTCTTCGCCGTTGGCGTTGTTGAGATACGCCGTAATGAACTCGTAGGGATGGTAGTAGCGGAGATATGCGCAGAGATAGCCGATCATGCAATAACCGATTGAGTGGTTATAGCCGAACATGTAGCTCGAAGCGTCGGAAATGATCTGCACGAACTCCTTGGCTTCCTGCTCTGCAACCTCGCGCGGCTGGGGAGACATTTTACAGTAACCGTCTAAAATATCCGGCAAGGCTTTCGCCAACTCCTCCGGTTTCTTCCTCGCTATCATGCGCCGCGTATTGTCCGCCGCGCTGCCGGAATAACCACAGATTTGCTGTAGGAATTTGATGACGTCCTCCTGATAGACGAGATAGCCATAGTTGTCGGCAAGTAGCTCGTCGATGATCGCTGACGGATTCTTGTGCGGCTTGTGCTTCATCAGGTCGTCGCGGTACGACGCGCCGGACGGACGCAGCGCCGCCGTGATGAGGCTCATATCGAAGATCGAGTGCGGCTCGTACTGCTTGAGCATGGAGAACGCGAAGTCTCCCTCAAACTGGAAGATCCCAACGGGGGAGCGGAGCATATCCTTCCAGACAGCATCATCGTTCCAGTTGATTTCATGCGATTTCGGGTACGGCGTCCCGATAAGCTTGTAGGCGTCCTTGATGATCTCGACGTTTTTGAGTCCGAGGATGTCGTATTTGACAAGCCCCGCGTCGTGGACGCAATCCATGTCGATTTGCAGGATCTCCTTGCCATCTGATAGGAACGTCCCGTAGTTGTCTCGCAGCGTGATTGGGCTTGCGACGATGCCGGCTGGGTGCATGGATTGTGAGATCGCGACGTCCAACAGCCCATCGTAGAAGTAGAATACTTCGGGATACTTTTCGCGTGTTTTCTCTTCGCTTACCTCGAACTCATCTTTGATCTGCGTGGAGATCTTACCGATCCACGGATTTTTCGCGTAGATTGCATCATTCTCTTTTTTGAGGCGTTCGTATTCCTTTTGCAGCGCCTTGGCTTCATCGCTGTTTGCAGTTTTCAAATCTGCAATTTGCTGCTTTAGCTTACGAAGATCGTGCGAGTGCTCCTTGTCCCACCGAACGCCGAGGCCGCGACAAATCTCGTCGATCGCGCCCTTAGACTTGATCGTGCCGATGGCGAGGATGTACGCCGTCTTCTCCTGACCGAAGCGGTTAATGATGTACTCATACACCTTGTCGCGGTCGGACGGAGAGACGTCGATGTCGATGTCGCCGATTTCCTTGCGGTCTTCGTTCGCGAAGCGGCTAAAGACCGTTTTCCACGTTTCGGGATTAAGGTCGGTCGTATCGGTCAGGAACGCCACGCGGGAACCGCCGCACGAACCACGATTGAAGCCGAGCGGAATGTCGTGCGTCTTGCACCACGTCGCAAGTTCGCTCATAAAGAGCATGAAACCGGACATCTCGATCTTGTCGAAGACGTGCATTTCGTCCTGAATCGCCGCGCGGAATGGCGCTTCCTGCTCATGCGTTACAGCGCCGGAGGCGAGCTTCGCCTGCAAGCCTTGCTCGATGCGCTCCATCAAGACGCTGCGATCGCGTTCGCCGTACAAAATCGGATACTTGAAGCTCTTGTCGAGGTCGAACGCTTCCACGGAGTCCGCGATGACGTTTGTGTTCTCGATCGCCTCAGCCCAGAGCTTTTCCGGTATGGCATCCTGCGCGCGGAACATCTCGCACAGCTCGTCGTAGCTCTTGTAGGTAAGGTCAAACGTGTCCTCATCCGCAAACTCGATGTGCTTGGCGAGCTGCATCATCGTGCGGCACTCCGCCTTGTACTTATCAAGGCTGTGTGTATCGGTGGTTGCCACCAGCGGGATGCCGTATTTCTGCGACATCTCCGCAAGGTGGCGGTTGAACGCGATTTGGTCGGGATGGTTGTGCGGTTGGATTTCGAGATAGTCGTAGTGTTTTACCAACCGCTCATAAAGCGGGTGCGTGATGGGAAGCCTGTTGAGAGGCGAAGCAAGGCACGCGCTCATTTTGATTACGTTGTTGGATATACCGAGAAATTCGTCAAACGTGATGCGCGGCTTGTAGTAGAAGTGATCTTCCGTGCTCGACCGACTGACAAGCTCGTTGATCTCACGCAGACCGTCCATGTTCTTCGCAAGGAGGATCGTATGGAAGTTGTCGCGCACGCGGGATGTTTCGCCGGTGCGCGGATCTTCCCATAAGAGCTTTTCGGTCAAATAGCACTCGACGCCATGAATGTACTTGATGCCGGCGGCGTCGCAGGCGAGCTTCTTGGCAACCCACTGGTAGCAGTTGCCGTGCTCGGTAAAGGCGATTGCCTTTTGTCCAAGCTCAACCGCTCGGTTGATGTAGTCCTGAAACTTCGTTGCACTATCGAGCAGGGAAAGCTCGGAGTGCAAGTGCAAAGTTGCGTAATTCTCGCTCATAATTACCTCTTTCCCGATTCCTCAAGAGACATGCCCGCGCGCTGCGCGGCGCTCTTTTTTGGAACTAAATTAAAATCATTACATGGCTTCGCCAAATACCTCATCCTCGTCGTCCGTCTCCATGAGCTGCGGCGGCGGGAACGGCAGCGGCGTCGTGTACTTCGTCTTATCCCAACCGTACTGATAGTCCAGCTCCTCTTCCGTCGTGAAGAAGCGCTTGGAAGGTCGGTCGTAGAACACTTCGATGCTCCGCCCCTCGTAACCGTTCAGACGGTCTTTGAGGATGTCGATGATGACGTCGCCCTTAATCGGCTTGACGCGCCAGCCGCTGCCGTTCAGCTTCGGCTCGCCCTGATGGTCGCGTTCCTGCACGCGGTAGAGCGAAATGATACGGTGCGCAAGGTCGATGATCGCGGAAATGCCCTGAACGTCCATTTTGCTCAGACGTCGCATTGCCTCGATCTTGTGCGGATGCACGACGAGGATCAGCGCGACGTTGAATTTCACGGCGAACGCGATAAGATCCATCACAAACTCCGCCTGCTTGTCGTACTTGTTGTCGTCATTGCACTCAAGGTTCATGGCGGTCAGGTTGTCGAGGATCAACAGCTTGCAGCCATACTTCCGAACGGAGTCCTCCATCGACTGCAAGATGTCGGTCTTCTTGTTGGATTCACCGTCTTTACGGATAAAAAGACGACCGCGATAGTATTCGCTGATAGCTCTCTTCGCCTCCGGCTTGATCTTGTAGTACGGCGAGCCGTCGTAATCTTTCTCCTCGACGTTGCGCTGACCGGCGAAAATGTAGTTGATCCAGTTCTTTGCCTGAAAGTTTGGCAGTTCACCGGAGAACAGATAAGCGTTTTCGCCACGGTCAAGGCATTGGCAAATCACCTGATTGAGAAGAGACGATTTGCCGCTGCCGTTGATGCCGGTCACGATATTCAGCGTGCCGTAGAAAAACCGCATGAGGTAGCGGTCAAGCTCCGGAAGTCCCGTTTTGATGCCATCCATCGCGTCGAGGTCGAGGTCTTCGATGTCCGCGAAGTCCACAACGCCTGGAACGGGGGAGTCCTTCGCATCCAAGATGATTTCCAGCACCTTTTCCTTGCCGAAGCGGAAAAGCACCTCGTTGAGGTCGTTGACGGGGATTTTCTCGCCGTTCGACTTGACGTACCACTGCGGAACCTCGACGACCTTCGTGCGCCAGCTTCCAAGGCGGTAGATGCACTCCTTCTGCATCTTCAAACCCGCTTCATCGTTGTCTGAGCAGATGATGATGGAGTCGAACTGCTCCAGCCAGTCCCAGTTTTCCTCGATCCAGTGGAAGTTTCCGCTGCCGAGCGGCACGGACACGGCGTTCGTAAATCCGGCTTCGATCGCCGAAAGGCAATCCGGTTCACCCTCGCAGATGAGGAGCGGCGCTGTCGTGTTGATGCGGTTCATGTTCCACAGCAGCGGCGTTGTGTCGGCGTCCTTTTGGCACCAACATTTATTTTCGCCGTGCTCGACTTTTCTGGCCGGTCTGTATTTGACCATCGTGAGAACATCGTTGGTGTCGTAGTAATTCCACACGACGTTGCCCTTGTCGTCTTGCCGTACGTCACAGTAATCAATGGTTTTCGGACTGATCTTGCGCTTTTTGAAGTATTCGTACACCTTGGATTTGTCCTCGCAGACGACCTCCTTGGGATAGCGGTATTGCCGGCGCGTTTTAACGCCAAGCTCACCGAAGGAATACGGCATACCGGCAAGGTCAAAGAGCTTGCGGCACGCCTCGGCGTATGTCGCGCCCTTATACATCAGCACGTCGAGGATGTCATAGCTTCTTTGGCACGCGCCGAAGCAGCGG
>CAMVGI010000120.1 GCA_947166955.1 uncultured Clostridia bacterium
TACCCAGCGGCGGGCAAATTGTCAATATCTCCTCCTACACCGACGCGCTGCGCGAGCTGCAACAAAAGGATTCGCAGTCGCCTACCCCCTACGCGGACGAGCTGCGCAAACTGTTGGAAGATTTCGGAGAGGAGGGAAAATAACAAGCAAGCGCTCCGCCGTGAGGCGGGGCGCTTGCTGTTTTTGCCTCGCTCCCGTCAGGCATGGTCGGCGAGGGCGCGGAGGAGCTGGTGAGCGGCGCGCTCGACCCCGCGCTGAAGACGATCTACAACGGCAAGCGCATGGGCGAGAACTACAGCGAGCTGGAGGCAAGCGATCTGCTCTACGGCGCGCTTCTCGGCGCGGCGCTCGGCGGCGTCGGCGGTGCGGTGGAGAACGCGCGGGATTCTTATAATGGCAATCCACGCTTGCAGTTTGCGGAAGAAAAGAGTACAATTAGCACGGCGAACAGATTGGGAGGTGTGAACCATGCCTATCAGCAAGGAGCAGTTGGAGAAAACCAGACAAGCGATACGCGAGCACCAACGCAAAATGAGGGAAGATCCCGATTACAACGAGAAATACAAAGAGGTGAGCGAGCGTTTCGAGAAGACGATGCCATATCTGTTTGGGGATCCCAACAAGAAAAACTGACAGCCCGAGCAAAAGAGTATGGAACATCCGCGCAGTTTGAAAGTGCAGAAGAGTGGACGGCGAAAGCTGCTGCCTATACGGATGCTGATGGCATTGTCCATATTAGAGATGATATGCCAAGTGACCGGTTTGAAGAAATTACCAATCATGAGCTTACTCATGTCTTGAAGCGAAAAGGATTTCAGCCTTATCTTGACTTTTTAGAAGAGCTTCCGGCTGAACTTGATATGAGTAGCTTGAGCGCTCAAAAGCTGATTGATGCAGCGGCAAGGCATAGAAATATTGATTTGTTCGGAACACTAACGGAGGAACAACTTGTAACGCTGTATGATGAAATAAACGCTTTAGTTTATGGAGCGGCTAAAAGCGGCTATGTGGAAGCTGTTCGGAATGATTTAACGGATGCGTTTCACGACTTTGACGCATATACCGAAAAATTGCAGGCGCTTCATGAGGCGTACATTTTGGAAAACCGGGATAAATCATTCGCAAAAAGAAACAATACTATTTCTTATGCTGACATTATGTGCGAGTTGCGACCGCAAACCTCGCAACCTACGACGCCTTATTCTGACGAGCTTCGCAAGATTTTGGACGAACTTGGCGGATTCCGCGAACCGTAAATAAAAAGCAGGCGCTTGCCGCGAGGCGGGCGCTTGCTTTTTACCTTGGGCGCGGACGCTGGCGGGGCGGATGCTCGCGCAGGGGCGCATGCCGGACGACGAGACGCTCGCGCTCGCGGGCATCACACGCGCGCAGGCAGAGGCGCTTTTGCCGGAGAAGGAGGAAGAGCCGGACTACGTGCCGGTGTTCACGCAGGCGCAGGCCTTCGACGCGAAAAAACGCGGGATGCTCTCGGGGCAGCTGCTGCGGGACTGGAACTTCTACCAGCACGGCGACCCCGACTACGGCGGGAGGTGACGCATGGACGTTTCGGACGAACTCGAAAAGGCGGCGGGCGCAAGCCCGCCGCGCTCCGTAAAGGTCAGCGACCCGTTCGCCGACCGTCAGGAGGAGTCTGCGTGGGCGGCGGAGATGGCGCACATCAAAAAACGCGAGCGCGCGGACGAGCGGGACAAGCTGCTCGTGCCGAGCGAATCGCGGCGGGAGAATGATGTGCCGTCGTTCGGTGAGCGGTTTTGGAAAACCGCTTCGGGCGGCACAAAAAGCAGCGCGTCGGCTCATACCAACAACGCGGGCAACGCGCTCTATGGCGAGGCGGCGCGTCAGCGGCAGCAGACAAGCGGCGAGATCAGCGCGTGGCAGGATACCATCGACGCCTACCAAGACGTGTTGAACGACCCGTTGGCGAGCGCGTCCGAGCGCGATACCGCGTACAACGTGATAGGAGACCTCGGACGGCGCATCGACGCGTATCAAAGCGCCTACGGAAGCGGCGGCGCAAACGAGCGCGCGGCGGAAAAGCTTTGGGACGCCGCGGACAGGACGGCGGACAGCGCGGCGGCGGACATCGCGCGGGCAAAGCAAGGCGGGGGAAAGGCAACGAACTTTCTTGTCGACGCGGGCGTATCCGGCACGCAGATCGCGGGCGACGCGCTGCTCTCGCCAATCCCCGGCGCGTCAATCGTGCCGATGGCGGCGCGCGTGATGGGTTCAAGCTCGCAGGAGGCACGGCGGAGCGGCGCGAGCTTTGAGGACGCGATGGCGTATGGCGGCGCAAATGCGCTCACGGAGGTCGCGACCGAAAAGATGTTCGATGGTCTCGCGGGCGTTTACGGCAAAGGCGCGGCGGACGAGATCGTGGACGATGTGATTCGCCGCGCGTCAAAGAACCCGAACGTCCAAAAGGCGCTGAACGTCGCCGCGTCGAGCGCGGGCGAGAGCGTGGAGGAGGTTGTCAGCGGCGCGCTGGAACCCGCGCTCAAGACGATCTACAACGGCAAGAGCGCGGGGGAAAACTACAGCGAACTGGAGGCGGGCGACCTTCTCTACGGCGCGCTCCTCGGCGCGGCGCTCGGCGGCGTCGGCGGCGCGGTGGAGAATGCGCGGGATTCTGGCAATTCTCTCTTGCAGCCTGAAAAAATAGGGAGTAAACTATATGACGAATCATCCATCCGTTATATAAGCGAGGGAGAAAGACCGGATTTTCAAGAGTTTGATCGCCAAGCATGGAAAGAACGAAAACAGCAAGCAGCGGTTGATTATGCTGTTTCTGACGATGAATCCACTTTTCTTGACTTCTATGTTGCGGGGTCTGCTTATGAAATGGCATGGTTGCAAAGAAATATTCCCCAAAACAAGTGGAGCGAATACGAGAAGACGAACATAGCGAGTGTTGAGTCGGCATTAAGAAAATTCCCAACGTTCAAAGGAAGAACATATCGTAATCTTGAATTCGGCAGACCCGGAGAGACGGCGGATGCCTATGAGAAGTTCCTTTCTGAGTATCAAGAGGGGAAAACGGTTACACTCAAGGCATTTTCGTCCGCGTCGAAAAGCCCTAATGGATATCCGACATTTGGGCAGGCTGTTCATTTGGTGATTGATGGTATTGACGCCTGCGATATTTCGGATTCTTTCGGTATTCCAACACAGCAGGAGGTTATATTTCTTCCGGGCACAAAACTGAAGATTGAACGAGTAACGGTTGCGAACGATGGGAAGCCACTGATTTTTGCAAAGGAGGAATTGATAAATGACATGGGAAGAAGTCTTGAAGTCTATGGATCCACAAAAAATGAAGGATTTCTTAAAGGAACGAGGGATGACATACGAGGAATTCACAAAAACGGACGAGTGGAAGGAGGCTTATCGAAAGGCGGCGGAATATCGCTTTACCAGCCCGGAACCATTTCTTCAGTAAGAGGGAGGAATGACCCTACCCCCTACGCCGACGCGTTGCGCGAACTCCAGCAGCGCAGCGCTCAGCAGGACAGCCCCTATTCCGACGAGCTTCGCAAGCTTATGGACGAGTTCGGCGGATTCCGCGAACCGTAAAACAAAAAAGCAAGCGCTTCGCCACGCGGCGGGGCGCTTGGTTTTTACCTCGGCGCGCAGGCGGAGGCACGGCGCTCGGCGGAATCGGCCAAGGCGGGCAGTATGTTGCGAACGGCCTGCGGGGCGCGGCGAAAGCTGCGGAAGGCAAAAGCGAGACACAGGCACGGCAGACGGAACAAGCCGCCTCGGGCAAAGCGAGAAACGCAAGAAGGACTCAAATCAAGGCGGATACGGACATTGAGGCTGAGAATATTTCAAGAGGAGAGGCGGCGATCAATCGGCTGTTTCAGGAAGCGGAAACGGCGGACAATCCGGAGAATCTCACCATTGAGGGCGCAATGTACCGTTCGGATTTGGGACCGATCGACTTCAAATGGGGGCGGCCTGGAACCGGGCAAAAGTTCAAACATGGGTTTGGCCTTGCGCATCTTTTTGCGAAGAGAAACGCGGAGACAGGAAACGGTCGTGAAGTAGCAAACAAAATGGCGGAGGTCATCGCAAAAGCGACGGACGTGGACATTCAGCACTCTAATGACATACAGAGTGAAGTATACAATGCCCGCCTCCATTTTGATGGATATACTGCTGTTTTGGCAAAAAAGCCAAATAGCAACCATTGGCTGCTAACAGGCTGGGAAGACAATAATGAAGCGGCAGCATCTGCAACCGGAGAGGTACACGACTCTTCCGGCGCTACTGCCGCCACGCCTACACGGACTCGTCGTGACGGAGGGTATGCTGCCGCTCCGATAGGTAGTATACCCAGCGGCGGGCAAATTGTCAATATCTCCTCCTACACCGACGCGCTGCGCGATTTGCCGCAGCGGAATTCGCAATCTCCCCGCCCTACACGGACGCGTTCCGCGACCTTTTTGAAGACTTCGGGGAGGAGGGAAAATAACAAAAAAGCAAGCGCTTCGCCGCGCGGCGGGGCGCTTGGTTTTTACCTCGCTCCCGTCAGGCATGGTCGGCGAGGGCTTGGAGGAGGTCGCGGCGGACATCCTGGGACCGATTGCCGAGAAGGTCGTCACGGGAAACTGGGAGGGCTACAACGTCGATCAGATCATCGAGGACGGCGCGATCGGCATGCTGCTCGGTGGCGTCGGCCAAGGCGGGCAGTATGTGGCAAACGGCCTGCGGGGAACAAGCGCGTCGGGGAGAAAAAGCGGCGTTTCCGAAGCGGAGACCGCGCAAAAGAATAGCGGCGAAACAGTAGGACTGATTGCAAATCTGCGCAATAGTATTCCCAATTTGTCAACCAAGCCTGTTTCTGTTGTTTCTACGCAATCGCTTGCAAACGTGGAAGGGAACACGATGGCGGATAAAGCGCGAAAACTATTTGAGGGTATCAAAGGTGTAGTATCGCGCAAAGGCTTTGGGGATGTGGAGATCAACGCGCGAGCCGTTAAAGATGACCTTAGCCACGGGGTCGGCCCGGCAAAGGCGAGCGTTATACCCGCCATTCCTGCGGTTATTCAGCAAGGAACACAAATTGATTACCAGGAAAAATGGAAAGGGCGACCATATGACGGATATGTATTTGCCGCGCCTATTA
>CAMVGI010000121.1 GCA_947166955.1 uncultured Clostridia bacterium
CTGGACCACACGGAATACTTAGGCTCCACCGTGGAGGCCATCGCCCGGACCAAGGCCGGGATCCTGAAGCCCGGCTGTGCCGCGGCCCTCTACCCGAACGTCCCGGCGGTCTGCGCCGTCATTGAGGCGCTGTGCCGGGCGAAGGACATCCCCCTCTACCACGCCGACCCCCTGACTCTGGTCCCCCTGGGCCACGACCTGAGCGGGCAGCGCTTCCGCTGGGGAGAGCTGGTTCTGGACCTGCCCCTGCTGGGGGAGCATCAGCTCCACAACGTGTCCGCGGCGCTCGAAACCGTCGAGGCGCTGCGAAAGCGCGGCTGGGAGGTGCCGACGCGCGCCGTGCAGGAGGGACTTGCGGGCGTGAAGTGGCCCGCACGCTTTGAGATCCTGCGCCGCAAACCGCTCGTGATCGTGGACGGCGGGCACAACCCGCAGTGCGCGCAGGCGCTCACGGACAGCCTTCGGGAGCTGCTGCCGGAGAAAAAAGTCGTATTTCTGCTCGGCGTGCTCGCGGACAAGGATTATCCGGGCATGCTGGAACTGCTTCTGCCGTTTGCGCGGGAGTTCGTCTGCCTCACGCCGCTGAGCGAGCGCGCACTTCCGGCGCAGGAACTTGCGGCGTATCTGACGGAGCGGGGCGCGCGGGCGACTGCCTGCGCCGACGTGCCCTCCGGAGTGCGCGCCGCGCTCGACGCCGCGGGCGCAAACGGCACGGTGGTCGCGTTCGGCTCGCTCTATCTCGTCGGCGCGATCCGCGGCGAACTGCAAAAAGGATAAGAGAACGCCCCGCGGCCTTGGGGGAAGCGGCCGCGGGGCGTTTTGCGCGTGTGTATGCGTGGAAAAAACGGAGCCGGACGGGCGTCTGCACGCTCTTTAGGCGGACATGCGCGCCGTCGTCTCGGCGAGCATGACGTGCTCGGGCAGCGGGCGGCAGTCGAAACCGAGAACCTCGCCGCTGCACTCGTCGACGAAGCAGTCGTACTGCGTCCAGTCGCTCGCGAACAGGACCTCGTAGAAGCCGTCGGTGCGGCGGATGGAGATGTCGGAGGCGTCCCGCTCGGCGAGACCGGCGTAAGCGACAGCGGCCAGAACGGCCGAATAGGCGGAAATCTTCTTCATAGTTGGTAACTCCTTTCAAATTCTTGACAAACCCTTATGGTCAGCCGCCGGAGCGGCGTGTTCTCTCCCTCGGATGGTCTTAGCATACCCGGCAATTCTAAGAAAAAAATTAAGAGGCGAAACTTTTTTGAAAAAGCTTCGCCTCTTGCCTGTTTTACTGCGCCTTTGGCGCGAGCGGGAGCGTCACCGTAAAGGTGCTGCCCTCGCCGGGCGTGCTCGCAACGCTGGCCGTGCCGCCCTGAAATTCCGCCATTTCGCGCACCATCGAAAGCCCGAGCCCCGAACCGCCGTCTTCGCCGCGGGATGTGTCCGCCTGCCAGAACCGCTGCCAGATCTTCTCCAGGTCCTCCGCCGCGATGCCGATGCCGTCGTCCGTGACGCGCAGCGCCGCCACGCCGTCCTCCGCGCGGAGCGAGAGTGCGACGTGCCCGCCGTCTTTGCCGTATTTGTAGGCGTTTTGCAGCAGATTCTGCACGATGCGCGCCGTGAGCGTGGGGTTGAATTTCGCGCAAACGTTCGGCTCGATCTCCGCGCTGCGCGTGATGCCGCGCTCGACGGGCGGAACGAACTCGTCGTTCAGCGCGGAAACGAATTCGCTTAAGTCCGCCTCGCGCAGAGGATAGCGGTCGACGCCCTGCTGCAAGCGCGTCAGGCTCAAAAGCTGGTCGATCAGCTCCGACATGCGGTGCCCCTGCGCCTCAATGACGTCCAGCGACTTCAAAAAGTCCTCGTTCGTTTTGTCCTTGCGCCGCGCGCGGTCACATTGGGCGAGGATGACCGCCACGGGCGTGCGCAGCTCGTGCGCCGCGTCGGAGGCAAACTGCCGCTCGGCGTTGAAGGAGCGCTCA
This sequence comes from uncultured Clostridia bacterium, assembly GCA_947166955.1. The sequence continues at coordinate 1,968 of CAMVGI010000121.1, forward strand.
AGGCGTGCGAACATGCGGTCGAAGGTGTGCCCCAAACGACGCATTTCGCTCGGCCCGCGCTTTAAGTCGAGGCGCGCGGAGAGGTCTTCCCCGTCGGAGATGGAGCCGGCGCGCTGCACGATGGTCTCCATCGGACGGAACGCGTTGTACGCGATCAGCCAGCCGCCGCCGATGGAGATCGCGGGCAACAGCGTCCACGTCAGCACCATGATCGTGTGCATGAGGCCGCTGCGGTCGGCGGAGTCGATCACGCCGCGCACCCAGAGCTGCGTGACGGACATGTCCACAAACGCGTCGTAGACGAAGAAAACCTTGCCGCCGACGGACGCCTCGCGCACGACATTCGGCTCGAACGGCAAATCGATCGCCGCGTCCTCTGGCGCCGCGCCGCGCATCAGCGCGCCGTCCGCGTCGTAAACGCTGCAATAGACGCCGCGGCGGTAGAAGTCGATGTCGTTCCACTCAAAGCCGCCGTTGTCGAATTCCACGTGGCTCGCGTTGTTCTGCACGACCTTGACGAGACGCCCCGCCGGATCGTCGGTCACGCTCGCGCCGTTGATGACGAACACGAACACGAGCACCATCGCCGAGAGCAGCAGGATCATCAGCGTGAACCACGCCGTGAGCCGCATCTTCGCGGAAAAGTTGATCTTTCTCACGCCTCAGTCCTCCCGCAGCACCCAACCGGTGCCCCACACGGTCTGGATGAGCTTTTTGTCGAAGCCCGTGTCCATCTTTTTGCGAAGATACCCGATGTAGACGTCCACGACGTTCGTTCCGCCCTCGTACTCATAATTCCAGAGGTTGTTTTCGATCATCTCGCGCGGTTGCGCAGCATGTATTCCAGCAGCGAGAACTCCTTCGCCGTCAGGTCGACGGGCTTTCCCGCGCGCGTGACGGTCTTGGCGGAGGCGTCGAGCGTCAGATCGGCGATCGTGTAGACGTTGGAGCGGTTGCCGGTGTACTTGCGCGTCATCGCGCGCACGACGGCAAGCAGCTCGTCGAAGTGGAAGGGCTTGACGAGATAGTAGTCGCCGCCGCTCTCCAGACCCGCGACCTTGTCCGCGACGCTGTCGCGCGAGGTGAGAAACAGCACGGGCGTCGCGTCGCCCCGCGCGCGCAGCGTGCGCACGAGCGTCAGCCCGTCCATCTTCGGCATCATGACGTCGAGCACGATCACGTCGTACGACGCGCACTCCATATAATCCAGCGCCTCCACGCCGTTGTAGCAGGAATCGACGCTGTATCCGTCGTCACCGAGTGCTTCGGCGATCATGGCGTTGAGGTGCTTTTCGTCTTCCACCACCAGAATACGCACGCCATCGCCCCCTTCCTCCCGTCAGCATACGGGTAAAAAATAAGAACACTATGAATGATAACACACCGCGCGGAAAATGTACAATTATTCTTGTCGGCGCGCCGACGCTGTGGTATAATGTCCGGCAGAAAACCATATGCGGAGGGAAAACGAATGAAACGTTATGCTGCGGCGCTTACGGCGCTTGTATGTGTAATTTCACTTCTGTGCGCGGGCTGCATGCGCAAGACGAATTATCTGCCCGAGACCTCGCCCAACGCGGGCGCGGCGGCGGAAACGCCGAAGACGGCCGCGCCGGAGCCGACGAAGGAGGACCGCTCCGACGAACGGGAGGCGTATATCGCCTATCTCGGCGTCCTGACCGCCGAGCGCGAGACGCGCCTCGGCTACGATTGGCAGCGCGGGGAGATCTATGACGTGGAATGTTATGAAACGCGTCCCGCCGCGCCGACGACGCCCGTCGTATTTGCGGACGTGTGGGGCGACGAAACGCCGGAGCTGATCGTTGCCTCCGCGGAGGAGCACGAGGGCTATCGCTACGCGGCGAAGCTGCGCGTCTTCACGTGGAGCGAGGAGGGCGTGCGCGAACTGTATGACGCCAGCGTGGACAGCCAGGTGGGCGGCGGTTCGGGCTACCGCCTGTTCCAATGCGGCACGGACAAGGGACTTTGGCTCTATACCGCCAATTACGGCGAGAGCATGAGCGAGCGCTACGTGCATTTTACGACCGAGGGGCGGATGAAGCCTCGGCTCACCTGCGCCCACAGCACCTATCCGGACTATCAGGGGAACGACTCGGCGGAGTGGGAGACGGTACACAACTACGTGCGCGACGGGGAGATCTGCACGGAGGAGGCGTACCGCGACGCGCTGCCCGCCGAGGCGGAGCAGGCGAAGGGCCTTCTGATGCGCAACGCGTTCTATTATGAGTATGACAAGGATGCGGAGAAGCCGGAGGACGCCTTCGATTTCCCGCAGGGCACGGCGATGACCTGCGACGAGGCAATCAGGTATCTGCGCGGCAAGCTGAACATCAGCCTCGGCGAGATGGACGAGAAGGAATTTTTCGCCTCGCTGCCGGAGAACTATTCGTTTGCGAGCGGCGCGGGCGCCTGGAGCTCGGAGCTTTCCCTGAATCCGGACGGCACGTTTATCGGTTCCTATCACGACAGCGACATGGGCGACGACGGGGAGGACTATCCCAACGGCACGTTCTACATCTGCACGTTCTCCGGCCGCTTCGGGCAAGTCAAACGCGTGGATGAGTACACCTATTCGATGCGCCTTGAGAATCTGACGGTCGACCCCACGGAGGCGGAGGAGTGGATCGAGGACGGCGTGCGCTACGTCGCCTCCGTGCCCTACGGGCTGGAGCACGCGGACGAGGTGCTCGTATACCTGCCCGGCGCCTGCCTGAACGACCTGCCCTACGGTTTTCGGAGCTGGGTGGCGATGCCGAACGCGTGGAGCGAGGAGGATCAGCCGGCTGTTCTGCCGTTCTACGGCCTTTACAACGTCGCGGAGGAACAGGGCTGGGCAGGCTGGGAATAAGACGCATGCCAAACGCAAAAAAGGAACCGTTTCACGGAAACGGTTCCTTTTTTGCGGTCTTTCAGCGGCCTTCGCCTGTCAGCGCGCCGAGCGCATGGACAACGGTGCTGCGATCCGCGCTGTGCAGGTCGATCAGCGTATCGAAGTAGTCGGAAAGCGACTGTGTCAGCACCGGGTTCGTGAAGACGAACGCCGCGCAGGGATCGTGACAGCGCAGCACGGCGACGGTGTCCTTGAGCGTGACGA
>CAMVGI010000122.1 GCA_947166955.1 uncultured Clostridia bacterium
TTTCCTCGTCCATCACGCGGCGGATGCGCTCGATAAACGCGCCGGGCAGCTCGTCCGCGACGTCGAGGCGCCAGCCGGACGCGCCCGCGCGCAGCCAATGGCGCACGACGCTGTCCTCGCCCTCGATGATGAAGTCGATGTACGCAGGCTCGCTCTCCTCCACGGCGGGGAGGGTTTTGAAGCCCCACCACGCGTCGTACTCGTCGGGGAAGTGCGAAAAATGACACCATTTCGCGTAGGGCGAATCCTCGCTCTGCGCCGCGCCGACGGAGGGGTAGAAGCCCGCGGCGTTGAAGTAGACGCTGTTCGAGCCGGTGTGGTTGAACACGCCGTCGAGCATCACGCGGACGCCGAGCTTCTCCGCCGCGGCGCACAGCGAGCGGAAGTCGTCCTCCGTGCCGAGCAGCGGGTCGATGCGGCGGTAGTCCGCCGTATCGTAGCGGTGGTTGGACGCCGATTCGAAGATGGGGTTCAGATACAGCGTCGTTACGCCAAGCGAGCGCAGATAGGCAAGTTTTTGCTCAATACCTTCGAGGTCGCCGCCGAAAAAGTCGGAGCAGGTGATCTCGCCGCGCGCGTCGGGGCGGTACTCGACCGTGTCGCTCCAATCCGCGTGGAGCGAGCGGCTGCCGACCATGCCGGAAACGTCGCGCGTCTGCGCGCGGCGGAAGCGGTCGGGGAAGATCTGATAGCTCACGCCGCGGCCGAACCAATCGGGCGTCTTGCTTTCACCGTCGTAGACGGTCAGCTGCCACGAGGAAAGGCCGTCCTCCTGCGTAAAGCCGTTTTTGCCGAGCAGGCACTCGCCGCCGTCCTTCCAGAAAAGGCGGAAGTGATACCACATCAGCTCCGGAACCTCCGGCGCGGTGAAAACGCCGCGAAAGATCCTGCGGTCGCCGACGGGCAGGGCGGAAAGCTCCGTCTCCGTCCAAGTATCGGCAAATTCGCCGTGCGTCACGAGCACCGCGCGCACGACCTCCTCGCCGGATTCGCCGTACAGGCTCAGCGTGACGGACGCGCCGCACGGCACCGCGCCGTAGGGCGCTTTGCAGCGGGGATCGCGGGAGTTAAAATACATACGCTTCCCTCCTATTTGCGCCCGCTTTACTTCAAAAGCATGTTCTCTCCGACCACGTCCGGATCGGCGGCGGTAAAGTAGGCGTTGAGGATCTCGACCACGGTGGACGCAAGCGCGCCGCCGGTGTCGCCCTTTTCGATCACGAGCGCCACGGCGATCTGCGGGTCGTCGTAGGGCGCAAAGGCGACGAACACGCCGTTGCTGTTCGCGCCGCCGGTCTGCGCCGTACCGGTCTTGGCGGCGGCGTCGACCACGCAGCTTTCGAACTGGGCGCGCACGCTGCCGTCGGTGACAAGCTTGCGCATGCCCGCAAGCACGGCGCGCAGATTGTCGGAGCTGATGGAAACCGTGTCCGCCGGCGCTTCGTCGTAGAGGTAGACGGGCGCGGCGCTGTCGTACTCGCTGACAGCCTTCAAAAGATGCGCCTTGCAGCGCGTACCGCCGTCGGCAAGCGTCGCGATATAGTTGGCAAGCTGGAGCGGGGTAAAGCTGTCGTACGCCTGGCCGATCGCCGCCATGAGCGTCAGGCCGTCCGTCCAATGCTGGCCCTTGAGCGAGTTGACGTACTCGGGCGAGGTCATCGTGCCGACGCTTTCGGGGATCTCGATGCCCGTTGGCTCGCCGAGGCCGAAGGCGCGGGCGTAGCGCTCCAGCGTGGTGATGCCGGTGAGCTTGCCGACCTCGTAGAAGAAGTAGTTGCACGACACCGTGATAGCGTTCGTGACGTTCACATAGCCGTGGTTGCCGGGCCAGATCCAGCATTTGAGGTTCAGGTCGTAGTATTTGTAGACGCCGAGGTCGCGGATCTTCGTGTACGGGTCGATCACGCCGGTTTCCAGCGCCGCGACGGCGGAAACGGGCTTGAACGTCGAGCCCGGGGGATAGACGCCCATCGTCGCGCGGTTGAACATGGGGCGCAGCGGGTCGGCGTTGAGCTCGGCAAAGTCCTGGTTGAAAGTCTTGCGCGAGAAGGTGGGGTAGGAGGCGAGCGCAAGCACCTCGCCCGTGCCGACCTGCACCACCGCGGCGGCGGAGCCGCGCGAAAGGCCGTCCGCTTCCGTCATCGCATCGGTGGCGCGGGCGATGATGCGCTCCACCTCGCCCTGAAAGTCCGCGTCGATCGTCAGTGCGACGTTGCACCCGGGCTTCGGCTCGACGGAGTACAGTTCGTCGATGACCTTGCCGTCGGCGTTGGAGGTAACGATGCGCTTGCCGTCCGTGCCGCGAAGATACTCCTCGAACGCCGCCTCCACGCCGTCGATGCCGACGTAGTCGTTCCAGCGGTAGCCCTCTTTGTCCTTGTAGTCGTCCCAATTCTGGATCTTGCCGATGTGGCCGAGGATGTGCGCCGCCACGTCGGTCTGGTACTCGCGCGCCGCCGACGTGCCGACGCGCACGCCGGCGTAGCCGCCGTCCTTGATGAGCGAGATGAGCGCGACGTCGATGCCGGAGGCAAAGCGGAACGTGCCGTCGCCGTCCATCTTCGCCGTCGCGAGCGAATAGCGAAGGCCTGCCAGCGCGCGCTTTTGCGCCGGCGGCAGGTCGGGATCGACGTCGAACTCACCGCAGAGCTTGTCGAAGATCTTATCCGCCGAAACGCCCTCGCGCAGCTCGTCCGAGGTCATGCCCTCCTCGATCCATTTCTTGCTTGCGAGGTACTTCACCAGCATGCCGGAGCGCGGCACGGAAAAATCGTAGGCATAGGGCGCGTAGGCGCTCATCGGCAGCTCGTCCGACCACGTCACGCCGCGGCGGCGCAGCAGGTCCACAAGCCGCAGCAGCTCCTCGTTGACGTCGCCGCCCGTCTTTTCCACGAGCGAGGGGTCAAAGGTCAGCGTATAGATCGCGCGGTTGGACACCAGCACCTTGCCGTTGCGGTCGGTGATGACGCCGCGCGAGGCTTCCACCGCCTCGACGCTCGTGTTCGTCCGCACCGACATCGAGCGGTAGTCCGCGCCGTGGACGATCTGCGCGTCGAACATCGCCGCAAAAAAGACGATAAGGCACGCCGTGAACATCACGCAGATCATCATCATGCGATAGCGCAGCCATTTTTTCTCCTTGGTTTCCTGCACGGTCCACAGCCTCCTTTCCGCACGTTTTACAGCGTGAACTTCCGGTGCACATACACGAGCACCGGATGGCAGACGAGCAGCAGCACGCATGAGAGCGCCGTCTCGCGCAGCGCGACGGAGGCCATCTTCACAAACGGCGCGCGCGCGGTGAAAAAGAGCGCGAGCATATTGAGCGCGTCCACGAAAAGGAACGTCAGCGCCGTCACCGCGAGCGAGCACAAAAAGCCCCGCTGCAGCACGCTCTTGGCGAGCAGGGAGCAGGCGAGCGCCGCGGCGGTGAAGGCGAGCGTGTAAACGCACGGAAACGTGCCCGGCGCGGTCAGATCGCACAAAAGGCCGCAGGCAAGCCCGAAAATGACCGACGCGCCGGTATCCTCCAGCGAGGCGACGACGCCCACGATCAGCGGCGGCAGAAACATATGCACGCCGAAAAGGCTCACGTCCCGCAGCGTCAGCCCATAGAGGAAGACCAGCGCCAGCGATACCGCCGCGTAGCTCGACCACTTGATGATAATGTCGCGTCTTGTCAGCATAGATGACCTTTCTAAAACGGCGAGAGATTTTTTCGTCAGACAAGCCGGACTGACGAAGGCATACCGTGTGTATTTCGAGGAGGTCCGGCGCGGTATGGCGGAAAAAGCTCCGTCGTTACTCTACAATGTCAAAACTCTTGATGACGAATACTTCCGTCAGCGTATCAAAATCGCACATCGGCGTGAGCACCGCGTATTGGGCGAGGCCGTCGTCGTCCGCCTGCACGCTTTCGACCATGCCGATGACGATGTTGGAGGGGTAGTAGCCGCCGAGGCCCGAGGTCACGATGTAGTCGCCGACGAGCAGCGCCGTGTCCGCGGGGAGATAGGAGACCTTCAGGCGCTTTTCGCGCATGAGCGTGAAGTCGCCCTCCGCGACGACCACGTCGCCCGTGCGGAACAAAAGCGCGCCAAGCTCGGTGTCGGTGTCGATGATGGTCTGGACGGTGCACCAATTGAGACCGACCTCGGTCACCACGCCGACGAGGTAGCCCTCGCTCGTCACGACGACGTTCTTCACCGCGACGCCGTGGTTCGTGCCCTGATTGAGCGTCAGCGTGCGCGTCCAATTGCTCGTGGAGCGTTCGAGCACCATGGCGGATTCGAATTCAAAATCGCGGCGCTGCTCGCGCAGGCCCGTCAGCTCGCGCAGAAGCTTGTTCTCCTCGCGGTCGCGGTCCGCCTGGCGGGCGTTTGCGCGCAGCTCCGCCACCTCCTCACGCAGCGCGGCGTTTTCGGCGAGGAGGTCGCTGTAGTTCCGATAATAATGTTTCTTGTCCTCGACCCAGCGGCCCGCCGCCTCCTGCACATAGCGGAACGGAGAGGTCGCGACGCCCGCCGCGTTGTGCAGGATCGTCGAAGTCGAGGTGAAGTACGACAGCACGCTCAGCAGCACCGCGACGGCAGCCGCCGCGGCGAGGATCCATACGCCGTACCGGTCAAAAAAATCTTTCATGTCAGTTTATCCCAATAAGTCTATGCCGAACTCCCGCAGCGCCGCCGCAAGAGGCAGCAGCGGAAGACCCATCACATTGTAAAAGTCGCCGTCGATCCGCTCGACCAGCAGCGCGCCGAGTCCCTGGATGCCGTACGCGCCCGCCTTGTCCATCGGCTCGCCGCTCGCGATATAGGCGCGCAGTTCCCGCTCCGAAAGCGGGCGAAAGTACACGTCTGTCGATACTGTAAAGCACTTTAGCTTTTCACCTTGCCGCACCGTGACGCCCGTGCAGACCGTGTGGCGGTTGCCGGAAAGCTCGGTGAGCATCCGCAGGGCGTCCGCCTCGTCGCGCGGCTTGCCGAGGCGCTCGTCGCGGAAAAAGACCATCGTGTCGGCGGTGATGACCACGTCCTCCGGCGCGGTGAGCGCCTTTGCCGCCG
>CAMVGI010000123.1 GCA_947166955.1 uncultured Clostridia bacterium
ATGCGCTGCTCGGCGAAGCACATGGAGACGGTCGGGTCGACGTCGGGGCTGCGCAGGGCGGACATGAAGCGAAACGCTTCTTCCACGTAAGCGCGGCGCAGCGCGTCGTCCGTGATGAGCAAAAACGCGGTGTTTGCCGCGGGCAGGGAAAAATCCCACTCCGGCGGGAAGGCGTAATCGGGCGCGAGCGCGAACGCCGCGTGCGGGTCGGGATAGACCGCGGGCATGAGCGCTTCGCGATGGGCGACGGTGACGCCGTCGCCGCAGCGCGCGCCGATCTCCTCCCACAAAATGAGGTCGGTATCCAGCATGGCGCGGCCGGTTTCGGCGCGGCGCAGCGCCTCCAGCTTCCCCGCGGCCCAAAAAAGCCGCGCGTCGAGCGACGGGGGCATCTCGTCGAGGCTCGTGTCGAGCCCGTCGTCCCATAGTCCGGCAAGCCCCGCGCGCGTGAAGAACGCGGCGCCGGCGCTGTCCGTCACCATGCGGATGGAACCGTTCTTTTCCCGCCATTCGAGGGCGGAGAGCATCATGGTGAGCAGCTCATAGTCGGGCATGACCACCGCGCCGCCGTTTTTCAGACGGTTGGGGGAGGACCAGAAGGCGTGAAAAGCTTTCATAACACCATCACATTATAAAGACTGCGTTTTCCGCTGTCAAGTGAGTTTGCCGCACCGGCGGCGGGAAGGTTGACAATTATTTGAGCGCATTGTAGAATTGACCCACCGTTTGATTTGTGCGGCGGAACGCCGCCTATAAAAAGGAGGAACCCCAGATTACCTTTCAGTTTTTCAAGTTTTGCGACGCCATCGGGCGCGCGTTAGACGAACTCGGCATCCGCGAGCCGACGACCATCCAGGAAGAAGTGATCCCCGAGGTCCTGCAAGGGCGCAACGTGCTTGCGCTGGCGCAGACGGGCTCGGGCAAGACGCTCGCCTACGGCGCGCCCGTTTTACAGACCCTTTCCGCGGAGGAGGCGAAGGAGCACCGCGTCCGCGCGCTTGTGATCGTTCCGACGCGCGAGCTTGCGATGCAGGTGCGCGAGAACATCCGCTCCTACGGCGAATACCTGCCGCTGCGCTGCGACTGCGTTTTCGGCGGCGTGGACATGGCGAAGCAGAAGAAGATGCTCTTAAAGCAGGCGCCCGACGTCCTCGTGTCCACGCCCGGGCGGCTCAAGGACATCCTGACGCAGCCGGACGCGCCGCAGGGGCTGCTCGATTCCTGCGGGATCGTCGTGCTCGACGAGGCGGACAAGCTGTTCGAATCGACCTTCCTCGCCGACACGAAGCACATCCTCTCCTTCGTCCCCGCACAGCGGCAGACGCTCATGTTCTCGGCGACGATGCCAAAGCAGACGGAGTCCGCCGCGCGCGAACTGATGGGCGATTACGTGCTCAAGATGGCGCAGCCGCGCAACTCGACGGTCGAGACGATCGATCAGACGCTTTACTACGTCGACCGCGAGAACAAGCTCCCGCTGCTGCTCCATATCCTCTCGCGCGGCTTCGACGGGACGGTGCTGATCTTCACGGCGACCAAGTACCGCTCCCGCATGGTGGCGGAGCAGCTGCGCGAGAACGGCTTCGCCGCGGACGTGACGACCGCCGGCATGAGCATGAATTCGCGCCAGAGGAAGTTTGCGGACCTGCGCAGCGGCAAAACGCGCATCCTCGTCTCGACCAATCTGCTCGCGCGCGGCGTCGACGCGGAGAACGTTTCCCTCATCGTCCAGTACGACATCCCCGACACGGCGCAGGAGTATATCCACCGCATCGGGCGCACGGGGCGCGCGGGGCGCTCGGGCACGGCGGTGTCGCTTTGCGAGTATTGGGAGAAGAAATACGTTCACAACATCGAAAAGCTGATGGGGAAGCCCATCCCCGTCGTGACGGAGCATCCCTTTCCGATGACCTGCTTCGAGATCCCGCGCGACCGGCACGGAAAGCCCGTGGACCCCAACGTGCAGGAGTCCAGAAACGCGGCGCGCGCCTTCCACGCGGAACGCGCCGCAGCAAAGCACGCGGAGCAGGAACGGCAGGACGAAGCGCAGGCGCGGAACGCGGAGCCGCGGGAGGAAACCGCCGCGCCGCCGCAGAAGGCGGAGCCGGCCGCGCGCACGGACGATTTGCAGCAGGACGCGCCGCGCCGCCGCAGACGGCACCGCGGCGGACGCCGCCGCAAGCCGCAGAGCATCAAAGGATTCGACGCCGCGGCGGACGAGCTGCCGGAGTGAGCGTCGGAGAATCGTTAAAAGGAAGGGGCCTGTGCTCGCGCACAGACCCCTTCCTTTTATGAACCGTTACCGGACGTCCTGCGCCCGATCGCCCTTGAGAAAGCGCTTGTTTTCGTACATCTCGCGGTCTGCGCGCTCGAACACCGCGGCGACGCTTTCGTCGCCGTCGTATTTCGACATGCCGCAGGCGATGATGATGCCGCCGCTGCCGCGCGCCTCCTCGTTGTGCTCGCGCAGCTTCCCGATCAGTGCGTCGATGCTCGAAAAGTCCTTGCCCTGCGCGATGACGGTGAATTCGTCGCCGCCGACGCGGAAGACGCGGCTGTGCTTGAAGACGTCGCAGATGATCCCACAGGCGTTCTGGATGAAGAGGTCGCCCGCCTGATGCCCCTGCGTGTCGTTGACCTTTTTGAGATCGTTTACGTCGAGCACCACGATGGCAAAAGGCTCGCAGGGCTTTTCCCCGATCTGCCGGTTGAGCTGCTTTTCAGCGTCCTGATAGGCGTGCTTGTTGCGGATACCCGTCAGCGCGTCGATGGATGCCTCGGTCTGCGCCTGCGCGAGACGCTTGGCATACCGCTGCTCCTGATGGCGTCGGTCAGAGCCTTCACAGAGAACTCGGTGCGGTACTGCGCGTCGATGTTGTTGAGGCCGACGATCAGGCGCGCGCCGCCCTTCTCCGTGAGCATGGCGGCCTTGAGCTGGACGTAGCGCGGCTTCCCGTCGAACAAGAGGCGGTAGGTCAGCGCGTAGATGCCGCTCTGCTCGACCTCGGAGAGTACGTTTTCGCGGGTGAACAGCGAGAAGAAGCGATCTGCGTCATCCGAATGGATGATGTTCTTGGTGTTCTCGCGGGCGGAGCCGAAGAAGTCCTCGCCCTCCTTCGGCACGCCGAAGGAATCGAACCCCTCGCTCGCGCTGAATTCGCGGTAGCGTCCGGTTTCCGGCACCACGACGTAGATGCAGATGTAGTTTCCGGTGAGCGCGCTGACGCGGGAATAGGCGATCTGCTCCTCCTGAAGCCGCTGCGCCGCGCGCTGCTGCTTCACCTGCTCGTCGACGTTCGTTACGCCGATGACGATGTAACGGTTGTCGTCCATCATGCGCGAGACCTTCATGGTGGCGTAGACCGGCTCGTTGCCCCGCAGAAGGCGGTAGGTCATGATGAAGCTGTTGTCGCGCTTGAGCGTATCGAGAAGCGTCTTCCGTTCGAGCGCCTTGAGCAGAGCGTCGCGGTCGTAGGAATGGACGCGCTCCGCGGCGTCCTTTTTCACCGACTCGAAGAAATCGGTCCCGCGCCGCGTTTCGACCAGCTTGCCGCTTTCGGCGTTCGTGTGGTATTCGATGAAATCCTCCGTGTCGAGGTCGACGTAGTAGAGATTCGTGTAGCTGCTCGCCATTGCCTGCGCGATGTGGGAGAACATCATGCCCGTGCTGCGCGCCTGCTCGTACGCCTCCTTGGTCTGGGCGTTTTCGCGCTGGATGCGCACGGTGTCCGTCACGTCCTCGCAGATGCCGAGGATGCACACGCGGCCGGAGGTGTCGGTGTACTTCCGCTTGGTGGTCCGGAACTGCCGCTGGTTCCCGACGGCGTCCGGCACGTCCTCAAAGAAGATATACGGCTCGTCCATGGAAAGCGCCATGCGGTCGTCCTGCGCGAAATGCGCCGCCGTTTCGGCGTCGAAGATCTGCGCGTCGGTCAGCCCCGCCACGTCTTCGGGGCTCGCCTTGTGCGCGTACTCCGCGAAGGGGCGGTTGCAGGCGAGATACACGCCGGTGCCGGCGTCCTTGGTGAACGCCATGCCGGGCATGTTGTCCAGAAGCGAGATGATGGTATCCTTCAGCTCGCGGATCTTCTCGGCCTCCGCCAAGCTGCGCTTGAACTCCTCCTTCTCATCGCTCACGACGAAGGTGTGCAGCAGGCAGGTGCCGAGCAGATACGCGATCCCGTAGAGCGGGAGGTACGGGAACCAGAGCTGGATGAACAGAAACAGCGCCATGATCAGTCCGAAGAACGCCAGCGCCTTGTAACGGTTGCGCTTTTTCGGCTCGCTGCCCTGCCGGATCAGCACGGAGAGGGCGTACGCCGAGACCAGAAGCAGCAGCAGGATCTGACAGCCGAGGAGCACATAACGCAGGGGGAGCGCGTAATAAACGCACGCGTCGTTCACGGTGAAGAGGACCGGCGTGAAGACGTTGACGAGGGAAAAGACCGTGATCAGCGCCGCGAGGCCGCGTCCCGCGCGGAGAAGCAGACGGGCGAATAGGTTTTCTCCCTCAAGATAGGTGACGATGTACCGCGTCCAGCAGAGGATACCCGCCGCCATGGCGAGGAAGTAGCAGGTCGTGTCCGCGAACAGCGCAAGCGAAAGCTTGTGCGCCTCCAGCGCGCCCCACAGGGTATCCGTAACGTAGTAGGCCAGAACCGCGAACAGGAAATGCCGGTACGCCTGCCACGCCGGACGTACCCGTGCGGCGCCGCGGTTGAGCAGAATGTCCTGATTTTCGATGAGAAGGATCAGAATGGCAAGCAGACCGATGGCGGAATAGTACATGCCTGTCAACCCTCCTTAGCGGTTATAATCATCCATATTATGTATAGTATGCAATATTTTGGCAAAGAAAGCAACCATGATTTTGCGCACTTTGCACGAGAGTGTCGGCGAAACCGATTTCGAAAACGGATTATACGAAGTTTCACCGTGAAATGCGCATTTTTTTGTAATCTATTTGCAATTAAAAAAGCCTTATGAGGAATGCCTTTACGATATTGCAGTAACTCACATGCCCCGATATCTAATCGATATGCAGCTTAGACCTGAACAAAC
>CAMVGI010000124.1 GCA_947166955.1 uncultured Clostridia bacterium
GGACAAGACCGACATCGACGAAAAGGTGAAGGCCGGCGCCGAAAAACTCAAAGGTGAGATCAACAAGGCCATCAGTTGAGTATGAAAACGCTCCCGAAAGGGAGCGTTTTTCTTACGCTTCGGGCAATTTCCCGAAATTAAAAAGTTCTGCTTGACAAATCGTGAATACTGTATATACTGTACATATACAGTAGAACGAAAGGGAGGACAAACGTGTACGTTCTGATCGACAACAAAAGCGGCACGCCGATCTACGACCAGATCTATTCGCAGATCAAGGCGCAGATCGTCAGCGGCGCGCTGCGGGAGGACGAGCCGCTGCCGTCCATCCGGAATCTTGCCAAGGATCTGCGCGTGAGCGTCATCACGACAAAGCGTGCCTATGACGAACTGGAGCGCGAGGGCTTTTTGTACACGGTGGCGGGGAAGGGCTGCTTTGTCGCGCCGAAGAACCTAGAACTGCTGCGGGAGGAGAATCTCAAGGCAATCGAGGAGCATCTGGAGGCGGCGGTGAAGCTGGCGGCCTCCTGCGGCGTGGAAAAGAGCGAACTTGCGGAGATGTTGAAACTTCTGACGGAGGATGACTGATATGAACGCTTTAGAACTCAAAGAGATCCAAAAGAGCTATGGCGATTTTACGCTCGGCCCGCTTGATTTGACGATCCCGTCGGGCGCGATCCTCGGCCTTGTCGGCGAGAACGGAGCGGGCAAGACCACGACCGTCAAGCTGATTCTCGACATGGCATCGCGCGACGGCGGCACGGTGACGCTTTACGGACGCGACAACCGCGAGGCTTTTCCACTCGGCAAGGAGGAGATCGGCGTGGTGCTCGACGAGGTGGGCTTTTCAGACTGCCTGAACGCGAGGGAGGTCGGGCGTATCCTGCGCGGCGTGTACCGCAATTGGGACGACGCGGCGTACAAGGGGTATTTGGAACGTTTTGAACTGCCGGAGAACAAGAAATTCAAGGAATTCTCCCTCGGCATGAAGAAAAAACTTGCAATCGCGGCCGCGCTCTCGCACAACGCGAAGCTGCTCGTGCTCGACGAGCCGACGAGCGGCCTCGACCCCGTCGCGCGCGACGAGGTGGTTGAGATCTTCTCCGAGTTTACCCGCGACGAGAGCCGCGCGGTGCTGATTTCGTCGCATATCGTGAGCGACCTTGAAAAGCTCTGCGACTACATCGCGTTCTTGCACAAAGGAAAGCTGCTGCTCTGCGAGGAAAAGGACCGGCTCTACGAGGAGTACGGCGTTCTGCGCTGCTCGGCGGCAGACTTCGTGGTGATCGAACCGTCCGCAGTGGCCGGAAAGCGCGAAACGCCTTACGGCGTCGAAGCGCTGGTGAAGCGTGATAGCGCGCCTGCTGGCATGGAGTTGGGGCGTGTGGACATTGAGGAACTGTTTGTGCTCATGGCAAAGGAGGCAAAGTGAGATGAAGGGACTTTTGCTCAAGGATTGGTATCTGACGCTCAAGTACGCGCGATTTCTGCTGTTATTTGCGGTGATCTATGGCGTTGCCGGCGTGTTTCAGCAGGACTTTGCCGGCTTCTCCATCCTGCCGGTTATGCTCATCGCGCTGCTGCCGCAGACGCTCTACAGCTATGACGAGCGCGAAAAGTGGACGGTTTTCGCGCAGGCGCTGCCCGTTTCCCGCGCACAGTATGTGACGGGAAAGTATCTCTACGGCGCGTGCTGCTACGCGGTCTATCTCACGCTGCTGGCGCTTTTGCACCTTGCGGCGGGAACGGAGGATTACGGGACGCTCTTCGCCATGCAGTTTTCCATCGGGCTGCTTGCGCCGTCCGTCCTGCTGCCGCTTCTGTTCCGCTTCGGCTCGGAGAAGGGACGCATGGCGTACCTCATTGTGATTGCCGCGTTTTTCGGCGCGGCGATGGTGCTGATGCAGGGAGCGTCGTTGGTGGGGCGTGGCGGCGTCACGGCTATCGTGAGCGGCGCATTTCCGGCATGGGCACTCTGCCCGATCATGGTGGCGGTATATGTTCTTTCATGGCGAATTGCGATCGTAATGTACCAAAAACGCGAATTATGAGGGTAAACAACGAAAAAACGCACGGGAAACCGTGCGCTTTTTCTATAATTGCTTTTTGATCGCCTTGATGGCATTCTTTTCGAGGCGAGAGACCTGCGCCTGCGAGATGCCGATCTCGCCGCTTACCTCCATCTGCGTCTTGCCGTCGGAAAAGCGCAGGGCGAGGATGTGGCGCTCGCGGGGCGTCAGCCGCGCCATCGCGTCTTTGAGCGCGATGTGCTCCAACCAGTCCTCGTCGGTGTTTTTGGCGTCGCGCACCTGATCCATGACCGTCACGGTATCGCCGCCGTCGGAATAGACCGGCTCAAAGAGCGAAACGGGATCGACGACCGCGTCCATCGCAAAGACGACCTCCTCGCGCGGGATATCAAGCTCGCGCGCGATCTGCTCGACCGTCGGTTCGCGCTGCTGCTCGCGTTGCAGCTTTTCGCGTATCTGCAGGATGCGGTACGCCGTGTCGCGCGTGCTGCGGCTGACGCGAACGGCGCTGTTGTCGCGAAGGTAGCGCCGGATCTCGCCGATGATCATGGGGACGCCGTAGGTCGAAAAGCGTACGTTTTGCCCCACGTCGAAGTTGTCGATGGCCTTGATCAGCCCCACGCAGCCGACTTGAAACAAGTCGTCGGCGTTCTCGCCGCGTCCCGCGAAGCGCTGTACGACCGAGAGCACCAACCTCAAATTGCCTTCGACGAGGGTATCCCGCGCATTTTTATCGCCTTTTCCGGCCTTTTGAAACAGTTCGTCCATCTCCGCGCCCGAGAGCGTCGGAAGCCGTGCTGTGTTTACGCCGCAGATCTCAACTTTGCCAAGCATTTGCCTGCCTCCCGCCGTTTTTTGATAACGCTTGTTATTCTTTCCGCGCGGCTTGGAAACATACGAGCGGGAGGAGGTAGAAATATTTTACTTTTCGGGCGTTTTCGATGGACTTTTTCCAGATTTCTTTGTGCAATTCTGCTGAGAACTCGCTTGCTTTTTTTGAACAGATGTGCTAAAATTCATATAATTATGGGTTCATTTGCGCTTTCACCTTTTTTGCCTTGGGGAAATGTGCATAAAACGGGCAAATAACACGGGAATTCGACACGCAGGAGAAGCAATCATGCAGTTTATTGATTTGGGCGCACAATACCGCGCGTTGAAAAGCGAGATCGACGCAAACATTCAAGCTGTGCTCGACGGCGCGCAGTTTATTGGCGGGCCGCAGGTCGCGGAGCTGGAGGAGAAGCTTGCCGCATTTGTCGGGCGCAAGCATTGCGTGACCTGTGCCAACGGCACCGACGCGTTGCACCTTGCGTTTTTGATCGCGGGCGTGGGCGCGGGCGACGCGGTGTTCTGCCCGGACGTGACGTTTATCTCGTCCACCGAGCCCGCGAAAATGTCCGGCGCGACGAGCGTTTTCTGCGACATCGACCCGAAAACCTACACGCTTTTGCCCGAGGCTCTCGAACGCCAGATCAAAGCGGTGCTTGCCGAGGGAAAACTGACGCCGAAGGCGGTCGTCGCGGTGGATTTCCTCGGCTATCCCTGCGATTACGACGCCATCGCGCCAATTTGTGAGAAGTACGGCCTTACGCTTATCGAGGACGCGGCGCAGAGCTTTGGCTCGTCCTACAAGGGCAAGCGCTGCTGCTCGTTCGGCGACGTTTCCACGACCTCGTTCTTTCCCGCCAAGCCGCTCGGCTGCTACGGCGACGGCGGCGCGGTGTTCATGGACGGCGACGCGGCGGAGAAGCTCTGCCGTTCGCTCTGCGTTCACGGGAAAGGTCCGGGCGGCAAGTACGACAACATTCGCGTCGGACTCAACTCCCGCCTTGATACCATCCAGGCGGCGGTGCTCCTGCCGAAGCTCAAGGCGCTCGGCGACTATGAACTCGACGCGCGTCAGGAGGTTGCCGGTCGTTACGACGCGGCGTTTCGCGGCAAATTCGTGACGCCATGCATCGAGGAAGGGCGGTATTCGAACTTCTACCAGTATACGCTTCTGGCAAAGGATACCGAACAGCGCGAGCGCATCCTTGCGCATCTCAAGAGCAAAAGCATTCCGTGCATGGTCTACTATCCGAAGCCGCAGCACGCGTTGCCGGTCTTTCAAGGCGAGCCGGCCTACGGCGAAGAATATAAAAACGCAAACGACTACTGCGCCCGCGCGTTCTCGCTCCCGATGCATCCGTATCTGGACGAGGAGACGCAACGCGGCATTGTGAGCGCAGTGCTGGAGATGGCGTAAATGTACGAAAAGCCTTTTATTCACCCCTCAAGTTTCATCGACGAGGACGTCGAGATCGGTGAGGGCACGAAAATATGGCACTTCTGCCACATCCAGCGCGGCGCGCGCATCGGCGCGCGGTGTTCGCTTGGGCAGAACGTCAACGTGAGCAATAACGTACGCGTCGGCGACGGCTGCAAGCTGCAGAACAACGTCTCGCTCTATGAGGGCGTGGAGCTGGAAAACGACGTATTTTGCGGTCCGAGCTGCGTGTTTACCAACGACCTGACCCCGCGCGCCAAATATCCCAAGGGGCATGAGAACTACAAAAAGACCCTGATCCGCGAGGGCGCGTCCATCGGCGCGAACGCGACTGTTGTTTGCGGGCACACCGTGGGACGATGGGCGATGATCGGTGCGGGTGCGGTGGTCGCGTCCAACGTGCCGGATCACGCGTTGATGCTCGGCGTTCCGGCGAAGCTTGCGGGCTATGTCTGCGAGTGCGGAGCGCGGCTGAGCTTTGCGGGCGAGCGTGCGAGTTGCGAGGCTTGCGGCAGAAGCTACCAAAAGAACGAAAACGGAGAAATTGAGGAAAACTGACATGTCCATGAAGCAGGCTTTGTTGGAAAAAATTAAAAATAAGACGCTTGTGATGGGCGTGTGCGGTCTCGGCTACGTCGGGCTGCCGCTTGCCGTCGACAAGGCAAAGCACGGCTTCCGCACCATTGGTTTCGACGTGCAGAAGGAGAAGGTCGATCAGGTCAACGCCGGGCACAACTATATCGGCGACGTGGTGGATGC
>CAMVGI010000125.1 GCA_947166955.1 uncultured Clostridia bacterium
GCGGAGGCGTTCTACGGAGTTCCCGAAGAGATCGCCGCGGAGGGAATGCGCCGCGGAAACGCTCCGGACGACGCGCTGATCGCCTCGCTGGAGGCGGACGCGGCGCAGCTGCGCCAGACGATAGAGGAGTGGGAACATGCCAAGCGTACATGACATCGAACAGGCGATTTTCGATTGGGCGCCGCGTTCGCTCGCCGAGGATTGGGACAACGTCGGGCTTTTGTGCGGCCGCGCGGAGCGGGAGGTTTCCCGCGTTTTGGTCGCGCTCGATCCGTTTGAGGACGTCGCCGCGGAAGCGCGGGAGCGCGGCGCGGAGCTGATCGTGACGCATCATCCGCTGATTTTCGAGCCGTCGCGCTCTGTGACGGACCGCGACAGCGTGGGGCGCTGCATCCTGTATCTCGCCGCCCACGACATCGCCGCGATCAACGCGCACACGAACCTCGACTGCGCCGCGGGCGGCGTCAACGACGTGCTGGCGCGGACGCTGGGGCTTTCGGGGATCCATGTGATCGGCGAAAAGAAGATGGACGCGCAGGGGCACGAATGCGGTCTGCTGCGCGCGGGACGGGTGACGGAAATGAAGCTCGCCGCGTTTTCGGCGCACGTGAAGGACGAGCTTCGCTGCGAGGGAGTGCGTTATGCTGACGCGAATCGTCCGGTGCGCTTCGTGGCGGTCGGCGGCGGCGCCTGCGGCAGCGAGCTGCGAACCGTGGCGGACGCGGGCTGCGATACTTTTGTGACCGCCGACGTCAAGTACAACCAATTCTGGGACGCCCGCGCGCTGGGCGTCAACCTCATCGACGCGGGACATTTCAAGACGGAAAACCCGATCTGCAACGCGATTGCGGACTATCTGCGCAAAAAATTTCCCGGTCTGGACGTTCTGCTTTCGGAAAAACATGCCGATCCGATCAAATTCCTGTAAATAATGGCTTGTTTTTGCGGGAAAGGCATGTTATACTATATCCGCTTTTTTGTTGATACACTATTAGATATAAGGAGAGATTCCCATGTCCGGACATTCCAAGTGGCATAACATTCAAAAGACCAAGGGCGCGGCTGACGCGAAGCGCAGCGCGGCGTTTACCAAGATCGCCAAGGAGATCATCGTCGCCGTCAAGCAGGGCGGCAGCGGCGACCCGAACAACAATTCGCGCCTCGCCACCGTCATCGCCAAGGCGAAGGCGGCGAATATGCCCAACGACAACATCAAGCGCACGATCGACAAGGCGCTCGGGTCGGGCAATACCGACAACTACGAATCCGTCACCTACGAGGGTTACGGCCCCTGCGGCGTCGCGGTCATCGTCGAGGCGCTCACCGACAACCGCCAGCGCACCGCGCCGGAGGTCCGCCACTATTTCGACAAGTTCGGCGGCAATCTCGGCGCGCAGGGCTGCGTGAGCTGGTCGTTTGACCGCAAGGGCGTCATCGTCATCGACAACGAGGACGGCGACTACGAGGAGGACAAGGTCATGGAGGACGCGCTCGAAGCGGGCGCGGAGGACTTCGAGGCCGACGGCCCCGTGTTCGAGATCACGACCGACCCCGACGCGTTTCCCGCCGTCGTCAAGGCGCTTGAGGACAAGGGCTACGCGTTCGTCAGCGCGGAGATCTCGATGGTCCCGCAGAACTACGTGACGCTCAAGACCGAGGAAGACGTCAAGAACATGGAAAAGCTCATTGATTTCCTGGAGGAGAACGAGGACGTGCAGAACGTCTGGCACAATTGGGAGCAGGACTGAGCGTAAGAAAACGAGAAAACCGCGGCGCGTTTGCGCCGCGGTTTCCATATACATACGAGCAAAACTGTAAGCCGGGTTCTGTATTTGACAGTCATCTATCTCGACGCGCCGTTGCCGGCGCGCTCCAGCCACCCCGGGAGCAGCCGGGCCGGCCTTGGGGTCCGGCTAGAAACCCCTGCTCCCATACCGGTGTTGCTCCGGATAGAGTTTACAGCGACGGACGCTTCCACGCCGTCGGGTGCGCTCTTACCGCACCTTTCCACCTTTACCTGAAGAGCATACAGCCTTTCAGGAAGTCTATTTCTGTTGCACTTTTCCTGAGATCGCTCTCGGCGGGCGTTACCCGTTATCCTTGCCCTGTGGAGCCCGGACTTTCCTCACATAGCGGCCTTTCGACCGAAATGCGCGACTGTCTGTCTTACTCGCAGGGCTTATTTTACCCGCTGCGCCGCGCCCTGTCAAGGCGGAAAATTTTTCCCGTTTCGTTGCTATTTTTTGGCGATTGAGATATACTATATCAGTTAGTAAAATTCGCCGAAAGGACGCGCTGCCATGGATATTGGATCGTATCTCGCTTCGCTGCAAGGCAAGACCGTCGCGGTGCTCGGCATCGGCGTGAGCAATACGCCGCTCGTGGAGCTTCTGTGCAAAAACGGCGTCCGCGTGGTCGCCTGCGACCGGAAAGACCGTGAAAGCCTCGGCGAAACCGCCGCAAAGCTCGAATCGCTGGGCGCGTCGCTGCATTTGGGCGACAAGTACCTCACGGATCTGGACGCCGACGTGATCTTCCGCACGCCGGGGATGCGGCCGGATCTTCCAGAACTGCTTGCGGCGAGGGAGCGGGGAAGCGTCGTTACCTCGGAGATGCAGGTGTTTTTCGAGGTGTGTCCCTGCCCGATCATCGCCGTTACGGGCAGCGACGGCAAGACGACGACCACGAGCATCCTTGCCGAATTTCTCCGCGCGGCGGGGAAGACGGTGTGGCTCGGCGGCAACATCGGACATCCGCTGCTGGCGGAGGCGGAGCGTATCCGGCCCGACGATTTCGCCGTGGTGGAGCTTTCGTCCTTCCAGCTCCTCGACATGACGCGCTCGCCGCATATCGCCGTGATGACCAACCTCGCGCCGAACCATCTTGACGTGCACCGCGACATGGAGGAGTACGTTGCGGCAAAAGAGAACGTCATCCGCTATCAAGGCGGGGACGACGTTGCCGTGTTCAATGCGGACAACGACATTACGCGCACTCTGTCGCAAGAGGCAAAGGGACGCGCAAGGCTCTTCAGCCGCGGCGGAGAGGTCGCGGACGGCGCGTTTGTGCGCGGCGGCGCGATTTGGCTGCGGAGCGGCGAAACCGAGCGCGAGGTGCTCAAAACCTCCGAGATCCGCATTCCCGGGCAGCACAACGTTGAGAACTACTGCGCCGCCATCGCCGCGATCGACGATCTTGTGCCGGACGACGCGATCCGCCGCGTGGCGCGCTCGTTCGGCGGCGTGGAGCATCGCATCGAATTTGTGCGCGAGCGCCGCGGCGTCAAGTGGTACAACGATTCCATAGCCTCCAGCCCGACGCGCACCATCGCGGGGCTGCGCTCATTTGATCGAAAAGTGATCCTACTCGCGGGCGGATACGACAAACATATTCCGTTTGCGCCGCTCGGGCCGGAGATCGTGGAGCATGTGAAGCTGCTGATTCTCTGCGGCGCGACGGCAAGCGCCATCCGCGACTCCGTCGAGGGCTGCGCTGCCTATCGGAAGGGCGAGCCGGAGATCGTGGAGTGCGCTTCGCTGCGCGACGCGGTCGCATATGCCGCCGAGCACGCGCAGTGCGGGGACGTCGTAACGCTTTCGCCTGCCTGTGCCGCATTTGACCAATTCAAGAACTTCATGGAGCGCGGCGACTGCTTCAAAGCGCTTGTGAACGCTTTGGACGAATAGGGAAAAGCCCTGCGCGCATAGGTTTTCACGGGGTGGGAACGTGCGCAGGTACATGCATCGGACGCTGTCAAAACGGGATCGGTTTCTTTTCGGCCTCGCCGCTTTTTCGCTGGCGGTCTTGGCGCTCGCGCTGGTCGCCGCCTCGCACTTGAATCCGATCCTGACGAGCCTTGCGACCGTGCGCGTCGCGAATACGGTCACGCGCATCGTCAACGCCGCGGTCGACGAAACGGTCTACGAGGGCGAGGTCGATTACGACAGCCTGATGGCGCTCGAAAAGGACAACTCCGGCCGCATCGTCGCGGTCAAGAGCAACATGGCGGAGTTCAACCGCCTGCAAAGCGCGATTTTGTCAAACGTGCTCGAACGCATGAGCGAGGTGGACACGCGCGAGCTGTCCATCCCCGTCGGGACGCTGACCGGTTCGCCGCTCCTCGCGGGCCGCGGGCCGGCGATCAAGGTCAAGATGCAGTCGGTCGGCACGCCGAGCGCGCATTTCGAAAACGCCTTCACGGACGCCGGCATCAACCAGACCCGTCACCGCATCATGCTCGTCGTCGACGTTTCCGTCGGCATTCTGCTGCCCGGTTTTTCGACGGGCACGCGCGTGAGCAACAGCTTTGCCGTCGCGGAGACCGTGATCGTCGGCGGCGTACCAGAGAGCTACACCTATTTTCAATCCAACGACATCAAGGACACCGCCCAGGAATACGTTTTGAACGGATAGGAGAACAATATGCCCGAACAGCCTTATCAGAAGCGCATCCGCGAGCTGCGCGAGATCCTCGAATACAACAGCAAGCTCTACTATGACATGGACGCGCCGACCATGTCGGATTACGAATACGATCACCTGCTGCGCGAGCTGGAGGACCTGGAGGCGGCGCATCCGGAGGAGGTCACGCCGGATTCGCCGACCCAGCACGTCGGCGGAACGGCGTCGAACAGCTTTGCGCCCGTGCAGCACGAGGTGCCGCTGGAAAGCCTGCAGGACGTGTTCAATGCGGACGAGGTCGCGGAGTTTGACGCGCGCGTGCGCGAACAGCTCGATCGGGTGGAGTACAGCGTCGAGCCGAAGGTGGACGGGCTTTCCGTCGCCGTCGAGTACCGCGACGGACGCTTTGTCCGCGGCGCGACGCGCGGCGACGGGCGCACGGGCGAGGATGTGACGGAGAACATCCGTACCATCGCGTCGCTGCCGATGACGCTGCCGGACAAGCTGCCGCACCTCATTGTGCGCGGCGAGGTCTATAGGGCGAAGTCGGTCTTTGCCGAGCTGAACGCCGAGCGCGAGATCACGGGCGAGCCGTTGTTCGCCCATCCGCGCAATGCCG
>CAMVGI010000126.1 GCA_947166955.1 uncultured Clostridia bacterium
GCTCTGCCGGCGGCGGGGTGTCCTCCGCGGCGGCCTCCTCGGGTACGCACTGCACCTTTTCCGGCGGCAGGTAGCGCCGGATCATCTTCTCCAGCTCCGCGCTCTGCAAGGGCTTTGAGAGGTAGTCGTTGAAGCCCGCGGCGATATAGGTCTCCCGCACGCCCGCGATGGCGTTCGCCGTCAGCACCAGCACGGGGACGTCCGCGTTTTTGCCGCCGGTCATCTCCCGCATGGCGCGCAGCGTTTCGATGCCGTCCATCTCCGGCATGAGATGGTCCATCAGAATGAGGTCGTAGCGCTTTTGGCGCGCAAGCTCCAGACATTCCTTTCCGCTCGCGCAGAGGGTGAGCCGCACCTGCGTGCGGCGCAGCAGCGCTTGCAGCAGGCGGCGGTTGAGCGCGTTGTCGTCCACCGCGAGGATCTCCGCCTCCGGCGCGATGAAGAGCGCTTTGTCTCCGCCCTGCGGCGCGCCCGGACGCACCGGTTCGCCGTTCGTCGCCGGACTTTGCGGCAGAACGACAGAGAACTGCGAGCCGACGCCGTATACGCTCTCCACGACCAGCGAGCCGTGCATCAGCTCCACGAGCGTGCTGACGATGGAGAGTCCCAGTCCGGTGCCCTGTATCCCCGCGTTTTGGTTCCGGTCGAGGCGTTCGAAGCGGTCGAACAGCACCCCGATGTCGCTTTGGCGGATGCCGATGCCGGTGTCGCGCACGGTGAGGCGCAGATAGACGGGCGAGGCGATCTCGGGCGCCGGACCGCGGACGACGGCGACCGAGCGCATCACGTTCGCCTGCTCCGCCGAGACCGTGTCCGCAAGGAACACGACGCGCCCGCGCTTGGTGTACTTCACCGCGTTGCTCAAAAGATTGATGGCGATCTGACGGATGCGCGCCGCGTCGCCGTGCAGCGTGTCGGGAAGGCGGTCGTCGATATCGGTGTCGAACACGAGGCCCTTGTCCGCTGCCTGCACGTGAATGAGGTCGGAAATGTCCGTCAGCAGCGCGCGGAGGTCGTAGTCGGATTCGGCGATGTCCATGCGTCCGGATTCGATGCGGGCGATGTCGAGGATGTCGTTGATCAGCGAGAGCAGATGCTTGCCCGCCTGCTGGATGTCGGCGGCATAGCTGACGACCTCCGGCTCCGTCGCCTCGCGCAGGATCATCTCGTCCATGCCGATGATGGCGTTGATGGGTGTGCGGATCTCGTGCGACATGCTGGCGAGGAATTCGCTCTTGGCGCGGTTTTCCATTTCCGCCTGCTGCGCCTGCGAGGTCACCAGCCGCTGCGAGCGGAACTGCTCGACGGTCGCGCCGACGGCGTAGAGCACCACGCCGACGGAGATGCACACGCCGCTGTAGCGCTCGTTGAAGAATACGAGGTCTATGTACTCGCAGAAGCCGAACAGCGCGAGCGCGCCGTAGGAGAGCACCGCGCCGCGCAGGGAGGCGAAAAGCCTCGCGTCGCTCAGGGCGATCTTGAGGAAGCTGACGATGATGAAGACGATGGCGACGCCGAGCGTCAGCATGATGAGCCAGAGCTGGTTGAGCAGGTTCCGTCCGAAGAACAGCGCGCGCAGCATGATGAACACGTCGCACAGGAAGATCACCGCGCACAGCCCGCGCGCGACGCCGCCGAAGCGATCCTTTTCCGAATAGTTCACCGAGAGGATCACCGGAATGGGCAGCATCAGCAGCGAAAGGAACTCCATGTTTCGCACGTAGGCGATGTTCGAGAAGAACAGCTGGCGCACCTCGGAGTTGCAGATCATCCACATCGGCAGCAGAACGAGAATGCAGCCGACGGAGAGGTTGCGGTAGCCCAGCTCCTTTCGCAGCGGCGTAAAAAGCTGTCGCAGGATGAAAACGACGCCGATGACCAGCGGAATGATGCCGCACAGGAGCGGAAACGCGTTGCGCCGGAGCATGGAGAAGATGACGTCCGCCTTGTCGCCGAGGTAGATGCGGCTCACCGTGTCCGAACGGTCGCTCTGCCGACGGGTAAAGGACAGCTCGATGCGCTTGTCGCGGTAGTCGTCGTCCAGCGGAATGATGAGCCATTGCGTCGGCGGGAAATCCGCGTCGTAGCGGTTCGAGGCGACGAAGTGGTAGCGGTAGATCTCCTCGCCCTCGATGCGTACGACGACGTCCTGATGGTTGGAGCGGACAAACAGCACCGGCCCCTCGTCGGGGAACTGCGACGGCAGACGGCGGCGCACGGTGACCGTTTCGCCCGCCTTGTCGCCTAGGTTCACCGGAAGCGAGATGATGGGCTTTTTGCGTCCCTCCGGCAAGATCTGCAGCCACAGGTCGTTCAGCTCGATATAGCGGTGGGTGTTGAAGCCGCTGTGCGCGTACGGCAGAATGTAGCTGTATATGGTGAAGAGAGCGAGCAGCGCGACCGTGACGGCAAAGCAGACGGTAATCGCCCTGTCGCTGAGTATCCGCTTTTTCAGGTCACCTTTCGGGTCGGTCATCATGGCGGTTTCTCTCTCTCAGCTTGTCGTACGTTTCGGTATGGAAATGGGTTCGTCTAAAAATGCAAAACTATCATAGCAGTTTTGTGCGAGAAATTCAACAAAAGCGGAAGCAATTCTGCGGATACTGTGCAAAATAACCAAAAACGAGGGACATTTCAGGGGCGAAACAGCCAATTATTGGTCAATGTGTCATGACAGGTCGCGCAAACGCGCGCCGCGCCGCGGTGCGGCGCATGTCCGGGGGCTCGTTTTCTCTGCGCGGCGCCGTATGTAAATCCTTGTTTTTTCGCGCGCGGCATGGTAAAATGTATCAGATTATGCACGGAGCAAGCTTCAAGCTCCGTATCCACCCTTTTCGAACCGCTCGGGAGGAATATTATGTCAACTATCGTCAGCGTCGGCATCGACATCGGCACGTCGACCACGCAGGTGATCTTCAGCCGCATCACGATGGACAACACGGCGGGGTACTTTACCGCGCCGCGCATCTCCATCGTGGACAAGGAGGTCTTCTATCGCAGCGACGTGCGCTTCACGCCGCTGAAAACGGCGTCGCTGATCGACGGCGCCGCGGTGCGCGGCATCGTGGCGGAGGAATTCCAAAAGGCGGGCATGACGCCGCGCGACGTGGACACGGGCGCGGTCATCATCACGGGCGAGAGCGCGCGCAAGGAGAACGCCGCGGAGGTGCTTGAAAAGCTCAGCGATTTCGCGGGCGAGTTCGTGGTCTCCACGGCGGGGCCGGATCTGGAGTCCATCATCGCGGGCAAGGGCAGCGGCGCGTACCAATACAGCATCGACAACGACTGCGCCGTGGCGAATCTCGACGTCGGCGGCGGGACGACGAACATCGTCTGGTTCCGCGGCGGCGACACGGTGGGCAAGTGCTGCTACGACATCGGCGGGCGGCTCGTGCGCCTTGCGCCGGCCGGCACGGTGGAATCCGTGAGCGCGGCGGCGCGCCGCGTCGCGGACGAGCAGTGGCTCACGCTCCGACCGGGCGAGCGCGCGGACGAGCAGACCCTCTCGCGTCTGACGGCGCGTATGGCGGAGCTGCTGGCGGAGGCGCTGGGGCTGAAGCCCGAGACGCCGCTGCTGCGTGCGCTGCGGACACCGAACAGCTCGCTTCCGCCCGCGGACGCGAAAGCGCTGCGCGTGTGCTTTTCGGGCGGCGTGGCGGACTGTATGGAATCGAGCCGCGCGGGCACGGCGGACTTTCTGCGTTTCGGGGACATCGGCATGTACCTCGGGCGCGCGCTGCGCGAGGATAAGGCGCTCGCCGCGCTGCGGCGCGTGGACGCGAGCGAGACCATCCGCGCGACCGTCGTGGGCGCGGGAACGTATACCACGTCGCTCTCCGGCAGCACGATCTCGTACTCGCCGGACGTGTTCCCGCTCAGGAACGTGCCCGCGCTCAAGCTCACCTATCAGGAGCAGCAGGAGTTTCTCGACGCGGGCGCGGACGCGCTTTACGAAAAGTGCAGATGGTTTTTGGAGCAGAACGACGCCGAGCGCATGCTGCTCGCGATCCCCGGGCGGCTCGACCCCACGTATCAGGAGGTCAAGCGCATGGCGAAGTGCATCTGCGGCGCGATGGAGCGCGCGCTGCCCGCCGGAGAACCGGTCGTGGTCGTCGTGGAGCAGGACATCGCCAAGGCGCTCGGGAACGCCATGAAGCAGGAGACGGGCGGCCGCCGCGCGGTCGCCGCCATCGACGCGATCCGCGTCGAGGCGGGCGACTTTGTGGACATCGGCAAGCCGCTGATGGACGGCATGGTCGTCCCCGTGGTGGTCAAGACGCTGCTGTTCGGATAGGCGGAGGGAAAACGATGGAGCTGAAAACGACATTATCGGGAAAGACCTTCGCCTTCGCTTCGATCAAGGAAGTGCTTGCCAAGGCGAACGAGGAGAAATCCGGCGACGTGCTCGCGGGCGTCGCGGCGGAGTCGATGCTTGAGCGCGTGGCGGCGAAGGAGGTCCTCAGCCGCCTCACGGTGCGGGATCTTCGCGAAAACCCAGTCGTTCCCTACGAAGAGGACGAGGTCACGCGGCTCAATCAGGATTCGCTTGACGCGGGCGTCTACGAGCGCATCAAGGGCTGGACGATCGCGGAGCTGCGCGAGTACATTTTGAGTTACGAGGCGACGGAGGAAAAGCTCTTGGAACTCGGGCGCGGCCTGACGGCGGAGACCGTCGCGGGCGTGTGCAAGCTGATGAGCAACCTCGACCTCATCTACGGTGCGAGCAAGCTGCGCGTTCCGGCGACGTGCAACACGACGATCGGCCTGCGCGGACATTTTTCCACAAGATTGCAGCCCAACCACTCCACCGACAACGTCGAGGGCATCACCGCGTCGCTCTTCGAGGGGTTGAGCTACGGCTGCGGCGACGCGCTGCTCGGCCTCAACCCCGTCAACGACACGGTTTCGAGCCTGATGGAAGTTTTAAAGCGCTTCGACGAGGTGAAGAACCGCTTCGAGATCCCCACGCAGATCTGCGTGC